>VFLE01000093.1 GCA_009885205.1 Candidatus Shapirobacteria bacterium
CGAGTCGATTGATGTAGCCAAACGCAAAATTTCTTTGGGGTTGGTAGCAACTGATAAGAAAAATATGTTGTATAAATAAGGTGATATAATTCGATATGGAAACAAACGAAAATGTAGTAAAACCTGCATGTGAAGAAGCAAGAAAAGCTTTGGAAGGAGCTTCTAGAGTTGATTTGGATAATATGACTTCAGAAATGAAGGCGGCGGTGTCACATGTTTCGACATGTCCTGACTGTATTAGAGTTGTTGAAGTTTAGGCAAAATTTCTTTGGGGTTGGTAGCAACTAACAAGAAGAATATGTTGTATAAATAATTAATTATTTAATTACAAAAATGGCACTAAAAAAAAAGAATCCTGAAAACAAAATACCTATGGTTACTATCAATCAAGCAGAAATTGATGAGCACGACAAACAAGTTTTTGTCGAAATTGTGAAAAGACATTTATCACCTATATCTGAGGGTATTGGTATGGTGTATGCTAGCGAAGCTATGCCAAATCCACTGTCGGGTGACAGTGTAGAATAATTTTTGTGTAACATAATTATGAATATTGTGGATATAAGAAATAGTCTGGATAGGACATTTGCAAATCTTGAACCAGATAAACAAGCAGAGTTACTTTTAAGAGCTGATTTAACACTTTTACAAAACGAGAGATTGCAATTATTTTTAGATGATGTACCTATCACCGATATTTCAAAAAGACATGGAATAACTCGGGTAGCTGTTATTGCAACTTTATCTGCAGCACAAAATAAATTGGCAATCTTAAAAAATGAATTGGGAATGTGATTTTTTGATGACCTTACTAAAGGCTCTAGAACGAACGAAAAGGGAATTGGTCGGTTATAATTGAGGTATGAAAAAGATTTCGGAGACGGTGTTTGGAAACGTAATAAATTTTTCAAATTTAAACGTTCCTAAAAATAATGAAAAAAATTAACGACTTTATTTTTGTATGTAATAATTGTGGAAATGAGTTTTCCAAGTGGTCGGGGCAATGTGGGTTTTGTAAGGAATGGAATTCATTGAAAGAAGCTCCAAATTACAAATCTACAATTTCCAAACAATTTCCAAAAAACAAATTACAAAATACACAAATTAAAAATTTGGCGAAAATGGGAGGGCAGATACAGGGATCTGCCCATACAGATGGTGGGGTGTTTTCGACCCAAATATCGGAATTTGATAGAGTATTGGGTAAAGGAATTGTTCGAGGGTCGGTGGTGCTGTTTGCCGGTGAACCAGGGATAGGAAAGAGTACACTTTTGACCCAATTGGTGGGTAAAAATGGTGGCCATGCCAACGGGCAGGCAGGTTTGTATGTGGCGGGGGAGGAAAGTGCTGAACAAATCAACTTGAGGGTGCGTCGATTGGGACTATCGGCGGAAAGATTCGACGTTTTGGAAACAAACAGCGTAGAAGAAATTGGACAGATTTTAGAACGAACAAATAATGTATACAAAATAGTGGTAGTGGACTCGATACAAACAATGTTAGTCGAATCGACGGCGTCGGGGACGGGGTCGTTGGGATCTTTTGGGTCAGTTAACCAAATTAGGGAGTCGACTTTTCGATTGGTGGAATTGGCTAAAAAAACTGGGGTGGCGATTTTTATTGTGGGACATGTAACTAAAGAAGGGGATATTGCCGGACCAAAACTTTTGGAACATATGGTGGACACGGTTTTGTATTTTGAGGGGGAGAAAAATGGAGACCTAAGGATTTTGCGGGTTTCAAAAAACCGGTTTGGACCGACGGATGAGGTGGGGGTTTTTAAAATGGAAGAAAAAGGGTTGAGGTGTATAAATAGTGAAGAAATAAATTTGATTTCAGGAAAAGGTGAATCAAAAATTGGTAGTGCGATAACAATAGTTATGGAAGGAACCCGGCCGATGATGGTCGAGATTCAGGCTCTAGTAACCGAAAGTTTTGCACCCATGCCAACCCGAGTTTTTTCGGGGATTGATACAAATAGAGGAAGATTGTTGGTGGCGGTGGCACAAAAGGTGTTGGCGATGCCATTATATAAATATGATGTTTATGTATCAGTAACAGGGGGGATACGACTAGATGATACAGGGATAGATATAGCAGTAATGGCGGCGATGTATAGCTCGTATAAAAATGCTCCGCTTTTTATACGAGAAGTTCCAAAAAACAAATCTACAATTTCCAAAAATAGTGGACCTGTATTAATTGGGGAAGTATCGCTTTTGGGGGAGGTGAAGAAAGTGAGGGGTTTTGAAAAAAGAGAAAAAGAGGCAAAAGCGATGGGGAGGAGTGTGGCTATTATAAATAGTATACGTGAACTCAAAAATTTAATATAATTTCTTCGATATACTTTTTTCTCCAGTCAATGCTTCGCGTTGAAATATTTTAAAAAAATATTACTGCGAATCAATTAAACTACGTAAATAATCTGATTTGGTTTGATTGTGTTTAGTAGCATTTAGAGCTAGGGTGTTGAGCTGTTTTGTGGAAAGGAAGAAATTGAAGCGCTGGTCGAACTGGTGTTTTTTGAGACTATTGATAAAATCGAATATTATATCTTCGATATTCATGTCTGAATATTTGGCGGCATGAAAATAGCGATTGTCGATTTTTTGGCTAAAATCACGAAGGAGGGAGAGAACTAAAACATGTTTTTTGTTTTGGACGGAAAGGGCAGCTTCGTAGCCAAGTTGGAAACCTTCGTCGGAAACATCCATAATAACAGCATCGGAACTGTAAATTCCATCTTTGATTTTTTGATAATGGGGTAGTTCACTGGGGGTGGGGAAGTTTTTATCTAATTCAGGGGATTGTAGAGTAACATCAGTCTTTTTGATGGAATCTATGATTAAATTATAATACTTTTGGTATTTGGCTTTGCCAGTATAGGAGGCAGTGAAGAAGATGTTCATATGTATATATGTATACAGAAAATTTGGAAAAATGCAAGGATGTTGATAATATAACGATTAATTACATATTTATTTTATATATGAAAGTGAGTCAGGAAGATTTTGAAGAAAAATTAAATTTAATATTGGATGATGCAGAAAATAAATGGATAAATGGGGAGGAAACGATAGCATTGGCGTTGGAGGAAATTGTTTTTCGGGCGGCGGTTGAAAGGTGGAACTGGGAATTGGATGATGACATGGGGGTAGGGAGACGAACTGTGGGAAAGGGGAGAATGGGTCATTTACTGAATAAAATTTAAATAATTTAGTTTTCCACATGATGTTAACAACTCATATTTATGTTAATTTTGAATCTATATTTTAATATAAAAAATATATGGGGTAGTGGTAAAAGTCAGAGTAAATAAATATAGGGTATAGACAAGGGAAAAAACGGTGGTATATTTAAATTAATGATTGACCTAATTAAATTGATCAAAAGTAAGTTTAGGAAGAGAGATCGAGATAGTTGGGCGCGAAATCAGATGAAGCAGGTGTTTAAGTTAGGGGGGAAACTGGTACTTTAAAAAATATCCGCCTACGCTATGAAGCTACGGCAGGATTGTGTCTTTAGACAAAAATTCGTCGTCTACGACTAGAATTTTTAGCTAAAGAAACGAAAAAAAGAAACAAATCTATCGATGTTCTCAAAGCAGGTGGAACACGTATAATTTTGTTTCTTCAACATTAAAAATAGAGGAAAAGATAAGCAAAGTCAATTTTGCTACTTGCCCAATTTAGGGCAAAGAGAAAGATGATTAGCTTTGATTTTGCTCTTAGAATTGAGGGCGGTAGAGCGGGCAGGTCTATCGCTTTCAATTTTGAGTACAAAAAAGATATACTAAATTAGTGAAAAAGATTGTTTTATTTTTAATTTTGTTTTTATTTAATAGCTCACTGGTTTTGGGTCAAAGCCCAGAATTTACTTTTACGAAAACTGGACCAACAACAGTAACAGGACCGATTATTAGTCGGGCTCATACCTATGACAGTGCTCCATCGGCGATACAAGAAGGCAATGAAATCAAAGTATGGTATTGCGGTGGCGGGGCGGTGGGTGACCCTTATCATGGTCATGATTCGGTATATTATGCATCGTATAATGCGACAACTGGTGCACCAATTACCCAACCGCGGCGAGTAGTATGGGTAACATTAAACGATGCTTTTGATGATGGAGATATGGCGTGCGCCGTGACAGTAGTAAAGACCTCGCAATATAAAATGTGGTATGAATGTGCCCCGCGAATTTATCGTAAGGATAACAATCAACTGCAGAGTAGCTTTACTCAGATTTGTCATGCGGCTAGTGATGATGGAATTAATTGGCGTAAATTTGAATCTTTGAGTCCAACAAACTATCGGTTTAACGTCCAATCGAGCGTGGTACAAAATAATCCAGTAAATGCTAGTGCAGTGATTACTTTGTCCCAGGGAATTAAAAATAATTTACAATTGGAACGACGGAGTGATGGAAAATTGTATGCCAATTTCAGTGCCGGTACGGGGGGTAGTGATCTTAGGGCTAATTATGGAGTAGGTCACCCGACGGCCATTACCTTACCACCGGATTCAAATGGTTATCAACGAATTCAACTTTGGTATTATGATTCCCAAGGAAGTTTTAATAATCGAGTGGTGATGCGGGTGGAAAGTGGTGATGGTTTTAATTTTGAAACACCAGTAAAAACTAATTTATTAAGTCCTAATAAAATTAAATATGTTAACGTCCCTGTGGGAGGACGTCCAGGATTTTATGTATCGACGGCAGGTCCGTTTTATTTAAATGTATTTAATTATTCTTGGGATGGGATTAATTGGTTTTGGGGAGATGAGGGGAAGGATTATAATTTTTATACTAGTTATTTGGCCAAAAATTTTAATTTGGGCTCAGTGACGGGATGTGTGGTGGGTAGTGGGGCGATGGTGGGAGATCAATATGGTCGGATTAACTCGCTTTCAGGAATAAAATTTTTGTCGACAGAAGGTGGGTTTGGAATAAACGATAAACATAAACCGGGGGACAAATGCTATGATGCGGATGAAGATAACGATAGGGGAAATAGCATGGATATTTATAATCTGACGGGAAATTTAAATTTTGTAAAAAAAATTGGTGATTTTGATAATAATGGGGTGATAAATTTAGCTGATTTTGGAGAATGGAAAAAGAAATATTTGGCTGGAACAGAAACATTAACCAGTTTTGCAGTTTGGAAAAAGGCTTATTTAAAATGAAAAAAATAATTTTAATTATTATTTTATTTTTGGGAATGGCGGGGGAGGTGGGGGCAGCAGAATTGGTAGGTAAGTTGAGTTATATGACAGATCAGGGAGTTTATGGGTCGGTTTATGACCCGGATTGTCCAAACAATCCAGTATCTGTTCATGTATATCACAA
Organism: Candidatus Shapirobacteria bacterium; assembly: GCA_009885205.1. Lineage (GTDB taxonomy): Bacteria > Patescibacteriota > Microgenomatia > UBA12405 > UBA12405 > UBA12158. Next base: position 5,353 of record VFLE01000093.1, read on the forward strand.
TTATCCATCAGAACTAAATGTTATTTGTCAATCTGGCGACTCGTGTCCATGGGGAGAGTCTATTTGTCCGAGTACCATTAACCATGGTAAAACAGGCTTTTGGTGTTTGTATCGCCGACCAATTAATTCTGTAACATCTTTAAATAAAAGCCAAATTAACGTAACTGCTTTAAATGCCTGTGGTAGCGGTAATAGTGTTCAACTCAATGGGACCAGTGTCTCTTCGAACGCAACTATCACGAATTATCACTATCGAGAGAACAATACTATTTTTATTGATAAACCAGATTATAAAGTAGGAATCAGCAAACGGTTTGGAGCCGTAGCGGTAGAGTTCTACAACAAAAGAATTGATCCCTCGATGAATTTAATTATGCCAGACCCTGGGGCAGCATTTAACTCTGCCATCTTTGGTCTTGGTACAGGCACAAGCACAGATCCAGGTAAAATTGGAACTGGTATAAACTGCGTCGGTACTCCAGACTTACGTTACAACCCAACACAATCAGGAAGTATTTGTCCGAGTGGCGCAGCTAATCCATACCTTATATCTTCAGCTATTGAAAGTTGTACTACCGAGACGGGTGCAAATTGTATGAATATCGGCACTTCTTATGCTGGTCACAGCTTAAAATTTGGTGTTCGTTATCGTGGATTCTTTTACCCTAAATCACTTGCACCACAATATGATTGGCAAAGTTACGATGATGTCTACGGGTATATCACATACACTTTTGAAAATAATTATATGCAGGTGGATTATCAGCTATGGAAAACTACTCCAACCACATATGGCATAACTGAACAATTGCTACCAGTGGTGTATATTCAACAATTAACAAAATACACGTATCAAAAAAATGGTCAGATTAAAACTATTGATACCACCCCAAACACTTACCCCGATTATGCCATAGATGGAGCAGATGATAGTCGCTGGGTAACGGCCATAATGTCACCTGGTAATCCCCTCAATAACGGCAATTATTTGACGTTGGCGTTTTATAATAAACCATTTAAGGGTGCGTGTCCCGAGAGAAGAATTTTGATGAACTATTTACCTAGTGATGGAAATGCTCAATATAGCGGAGCGGTGTTAAATGCTTTAAAATTTCAACCAGAAATGAATAATTATATAGAATTTAGAGCATTAGCGTTTCCGTATCGTTACGACCAAACCATACCCGGAAAAGGAAAAATAGTAAACAATTTGGTTGGCACGTATGAAGCAAATGGTGGCCTGATGCCAAATTGGGAATGTAACATGCCGATACCAACATCTGTCCCACCAACGGCAACTCCAACAACAAAAGCAGCAATATTGGGGGATTATAATGGGGATAAAATTGTTAATTTGGCGGATTTTGGATTTTGGAAGAGTAAATATTTGGC
>VFLE01000034.1 GCA_009885205.1 Candidatus Shapirobacteria bacterium
TGAGGTTGAGGTTGAGGTTGAGGTTGAGGTTCTACCTCTTGATCTTGATCTTGATCTGGCTCTACCTCTTCATCTGGCTCTACCTCCTCCTCTTCATCTTGCTCTTGATCTGACTGTATTAATTGTCTTCTTTTTATTTTTTTAATCAGATTACCGTCCACATTATCTTCGGTTGTTTTATCATCATAATTTATATTAAATGTGCCATCATCGTTTACTTTTGAAATATTACCTTTGTAATAAACTTCATCTACATCCCACCAAACTTGCACTCTATCCCACTGTTTCAATTCAGATGCAGTAGACCCCTCTCTAATTCTAAAAAAAGAAAACAAAAAAATTCCTAAACTGACTATTACAGCAAACGCAAAAATATAATACCAAGATATGTTTTTTGGAATCTTGAACTTGCGCATTATATCATAATTATACATTATAATATATATACAATAGGGTGCTTTAGTTCCTTAATACATACTCGATAATTTACTTAGATTTTGAATATATTTCATAGTATGCTGCTTGTTTACATCGCTCATGTTTTTTACCGGATCACGAAAAGAATCGATGATTTTCATAATCTCGCCACCGTTCGCTAAAACGGACAAATCAGACTCGTAACTCTTATCAAAAAAGAAAGAAATATTTCCCGCTTCAATTTGATCTATGTAAGGAGTGTATACAAAATTAAGCCACGCCTTCAATATAGCTGTAGGATTTGCACGTTTAATTGTTTCAAATGACTTTCGTGCAGTCAGCAGATCCGAATTTTGAGGGAAAATATTCAAAATGTCATCAATAAATTCGAAAAAATGACTATTAAATGTTCTCAAAATGGTGGATTTTTCAGACATTTAGAGAGTGCTAGTACAATATGTTTATATAGTATGTAATTTTTATATTGTTATAATATACGAATGAAATTGTTACAAACCTTTTTTATATGTATAGCGTTACTACTGTTTATTGTATTTATGGCCTATATATCAAAATACGTGAAAGAGGGTTTATCTCCGTCTCCTTCGCAATCACCGGGATCTGATAAATCATATATAAATGACGAATTTTGCGCGGCAATTAATAGCATAGACACCACCGATCCGACCGGACTCGATGCTAAGCTTAGTACGTTGACCGATCCGAAATTAAACACCACATTCAACGAGAATCAAAAAAAAATATTGCTCGGAATTAAAGCAAATCAGGCAATATACCAGGGACAATTTTTAGATATTCAAAAAAAATTATGTAATGTTTACTCGAAAATAAAACAAATTAACAAAAAATTGCCAAAAGACGAGGGAAGCATAGTAGTGGGAACAGTCGGGTCTTGTTCTTATGAGAATGCAGATACGCAGGCTCAAATAAAGATTGATATTTTAGATAGCAACGATCCGTCGCGCAAACAAAACTATCCGAATTTATCTACACCGGATTATAACGATTATGCGGTTTGGAGAATTAATGCGGTTTTGCCGACCGGTCCTAATGGAGATAAGGGCGTCACGGGACCGGATGGAACACAAGGAAAAACGGGGGAACAAGGAAAGCAAGGGGAGAGAGGCGTGCGTGGAAATTGGGCGGAAAAACCGACTCCTGTTCCGGAAAACACTATGTTGATGGATTATTCAAATGCGGTGAAAAAATCATTTACGGAATATTCTATCTATTAAGGGGAACCAAGGTCATCAAAATCCGCTTCGCGGATTTCAGACCCTTAAACCCCTCCAAGGGGAACCAAGGTCATCAAAATCCGCTTCGCGGATTTCAGACCCTTTAACCCCTCCAA
>VFLE01000042.1 GCA_009885205.1 Candidatus Shapirobacteria bacterium
CAAGGAGAAATGTCCCCACCTCCGCAAGGAGAAATGTCCCCACCTCCGCAAGGAGAAATGTCCCCACCTCATCAAGAAGACATCAAACGCACCGGCGGAAAATCAAAACGTACCAAGGGGAAAAAGAGAAATATGTCTCGCAACCGAAGAAATTTATATCGTCAGTATCAAAGCCAATATTATTAGATTAGATTAGATTGGGTTATGTCATCAAAACTCCTCGTTTAATATAAAAAATGCAAATGTATTTTTTATATATGTTGTACAATGTGGGGTTTAATATTACAAAATATAGCAATATCTTTACTTATAATTATGATTGTCCACAATTTAGTAATTTATTTAAAAGATACATATACCGTTAGCAAAATCAAAGATGTAACTGGAATTCAAGTGCAAAAATACAAAACGATCATCGAGGAAATTGACATAATAAACAAAAAAAGGCAAATGCCCTTGCCTGAAGATAATAAAAATAATCTATCGCAAAACGATCTTCTTACCATAGATGAAGATTTGAACGATTACTTGCGCACACAAATAATAAATATGGATAAATAACTTAAATGAATGGGGCATATATATGTTATGGAGTTGACTGACAACCAAATATCACATACATTAAACCGCTTCCCATCAATCGAACTTTCCTATGAAACAATAACACATAAGAAAGTTCCTCAAAATTATTCGCTCTGTTTGGCCATTCCACCCGGAAGAAAGGCACTTATATGGTTTACTTTTTTCCAAGACGAGGACGTATGTTTCTTGTTAGAAGCAAACCGAGAAAAAAAAATTAGCAAAATGAAAAGAATCTCCGAACCTGATACAATTCCCAATAAATTGGCCCATGGGACAATTTTATATGGAACTATTTTGGAAACCTCGGATATGTTTTTTTTGATCGAAGACGTTTTTATGTATGAGGGAGTGTCTAGTAAAAAACTGCCGTTTGGTGAAAAACTCGGAATACTAGAGAATATGTTTCATAAATATCGCACCCCCTTGATGACAAACCTGACCATGAAGATTGTCTTGCCATTAATGTGGAAAACATTGAATAAAGAACCCGACACCTATATCCCGGAACGATTGATAAATGAAATGCCCTATGGAATACATCATTTACAATATAGAACATTGAACACAATATCGCCTTATTTGAATGTATTGTTTACTAGAAAGTTTGCAAAAGACGAAATGGAGGAAAAGGCGAGCTTTTTAAATATTCCGCCGCCATGTCCTATATATGATTTTTCTAAGCCACAATATAAATATCCCACGTTATTTGAGGTAAAAGCGGATTTGCAATTTGATATATATCATTTGTATGCATTTGGAAGAAATTGCAAAAAAGAATATTATGGCATCGCGTATATTCCAAATTATAAAACAAGTGTTTTTATGAATGCCATTTTTCGTAAGATTAAGGAAAATAAAAATCTAGATTACATTGAAGAAAGCGATGACGAAGAGGATTTCCAAGATACGAGAATTGACAAATATGTAAATTTGAAGAAAACCGCGGTCGTTGAATGCGTATTTCATACCAAATTTAAACGATGGGTGCCCTTGAAACAGATAATGGGAAATGTGAATGGGCGTATTGTTCATGTGGGAAAATTGGTCAAATAGGGATTCCCACCACCCTACGAAATATATAATAAAACAATATAAATATTTTACACCACAATCTATAACCGATGCCCGTTCTCCTCGTTGTAGACAAAGGTGGATCTATTAAAGAATGTGCAGTAAAACAATACAACGAAACCGAATTATACAAAAAGGCGGGATTCAAAACTTCTGAAGGATTTGAAAAACATACCACATGGACCGTCAGCATTGACTCTAAAAAATATATGATTTCGTTATACGGAAAACTAAACGGAAGGGCCAATCAAGAAAACAAGTATGATTTTCCGCCACCGGTAGATAATCTATTGTTTTTTGGATCATGTATTCTTGTAAACATCGTCTCCGACACGGTTACCGATTTGAGTTTGCCAGAGTGGGGCGCGATTTATGAAAAGCTTTTTGGCGGATTTGAAGACTTGGGAAAAGAGGACTCGGAAGACGAGGAAGACGACGAGATTAGCCTTTCGGTCCCCGTTACAAAGGAAGGGTATGTAAAAGATGGATTTGTAGTAGGAGATGACGAAAGCGATGATTTTGACGAATCCGAGTCGGATGATGAATCAGATGACGAATCGGATGAAGAGATTGCTGTCCCCATTATTAAAAAGGCCATTTCGAAAAATGCCCGTGGTAAAAAAAAGGCGACGAATAGTGTTCCCGATAATATTTTTGTTTCTCTACAAAACGAAACTGTCTCCAATGATTATTTGGACTGCACAAAAGAATTGGTAGAGGAAGAATATTTTCAATAAAATGCGGCAACCGCAGTGGGGGTACTATTATATAAAATTGAATAGAGGATATAAATCTTACAGTCTATATCCTCTATTAGTGGCCATGGTGTCTATTTCAAATCCGGAAAAATTCCGCGAAAACATTCGCCTCAAATTTTCACAGCTTTTTGGCATTGATGATTTATCTATTACGGGCAATATAGAAAAAGGGGTTTATAATTACGCCATCAAAGAAGCATCTCAGCGAAAAATTGTGAAAAAATGGGAAAACCCGCATTTTGTACAATTGTATACGGATCGGTTGCGAAGTGTTTATGTAAATATGAAACAGCCCGCTATTATAGAATCTGTAAAAACGAAAGAAATCCCGGCGCAATCTGTTGCGTTTATGACGCATCAAGAATTTAATCCGGAACGATGGAGCCAATTGATTGATAAAAAGATGAAGCGCGATGCATCCAAATATACCGACAATACACAGGCGTCTACTGATATGTTTACTTGTAAAAAATGTAGATCGAAACGATGCACGTATTATGAGTTGCAGACAAGAAGCGCAGATGAGCCCGCGACGATCTTTGTCACGTGTTTGGATTGTGGAAAACATTGGAAGAATTAAGTAGGGGAAGCGTAGTTCACCATAAGCGAATTATGATGACCTCGGTTCCCCCTAAAAAATTGATTCCATTATAAAATAATATAATTATATCATTTTATATTTTATCAATGGCCTCTTTAATCACTACGCTACCGATGTCGATCGAACGACTCGAACAATATCGCCGCATTCCAATTAAATATACCGATGGTCGTAATAATATGTGCGACAAACATGTAAAAGGGGGTCTTGTAAATATATTGCCCAATATTTCCAAAGAGATGGCCAACGAAACCGATGTTTTGAAAATCGAAAAATGGTTGCTTTCGGCGGATTTGTATGCAAAAACTTTATTCGCCGAATTCAGAGTCTCCGTAAAGAATCAGTTAAAAGCCATTCATATAATCAAAACACATTCCGCCCTGAGTAAGAAATTCGATATGAATCGATTGAATAATATTCCGGAAGATGTAGTGAATCACATTTATTCTTATTTAATGCCGGAAACTCGGCTCAAATTGACCAAGTATATACATCCGGACATAAGCATTTTGTTGAATACTCTGACTATACCAAAATTATCCAGATTTTTGAAATACGTAATTAATGATCGAATTCGTAATATCATGCAAAATCGCATGATATCAAAATATAATATTGAACAAGGGTTTCTTCGCGGAGATATATGCACCTTTTATTATAGCAAAATACATAGTCAAATTAAAAAGGTCACTGGTAAAAAAACGGACCTTATAAATCGAATAAAAGAGGTCATCTCGTTTTATGAAACAATAAATCCGTGTCCAGATAATTTTATTCGGCAATTTCTACAAAAAGAGGCGCTGTTTCTCTATTATACCATCTTTATGCTGACCAAAAAATATAAGCGATAATCGTAGATACGGTATATTATTGCTTTTTCGATGTTCGTCGTTTGGACGCCTTTCTTTTCGACGTTTTTCTTTTCGACGTTTTTCTCTTTTTTTTACCTCCAAAAGATAAGGTTTCGGTGCCATCTGCGTATTTAAATGTTTTAGTGCCATTTCGATTGTCGATTATGTGGATACGTTCGTTGTTAGGAAATTTATTAAATTTTTTAGTTGCTTCTGCTATTTCTTGGAAAGTTCCTTTATTTAGTTTATTATATTATATGTTTGAATCCAATTTGTATGATTTAGAACGTTTTTTATCATTAAAGTAGCGGGCTTTTCGTAAACTCCAAACCTTTTTCCAGGAACCTTAATGGTGTCAGTCGCACCCGCGAATTCATAATC
>VFLE01000160.1 GCA_009885205.1 Candidatus Shapirobacteria bacterium
AAGGCTTAACTTGTTCCCGAGCCAAAAAGCTATTTTATCTCGTTCATTAGGTTGTATTTGCATACCTGAATTTTACATCAGGTGTTCGGAATGGATTTTGAACTCAGGTAACATAAATTTGCTTCTTGACTTGGGGTTTTGTTCGGATAGAATAATAGTATGACAGCAATAATATATAAAAGGCAAAAAGAGATTTTAGAATTGATTATAAAATCAATCAATAAATATGGTTATGCTCCAACTTTGACCGAAATTGCGGATAAATTAGGTTTGTCATCTTTGGCGACGGTCCATGAACATTTGGCGACTTTAGAAAAAAAAGGTTTTATTCGACGTTATCGGGGAGCGGTGCGAGGGATTGAGGTGTTGGAACAGGCTAACGGAATACCCAATAGTGTTGAACTGCCAATATTGGGTTTTATTGCCTGTGGTGAACCTCTAGAGCCATACACTGATCCAAATGCTACCTTGGCAGTGTCGGTGGGAGTAGTTAAATCGAGCGATAAATCGTTTGTGTTGCAGGCCAAGGGTGACTCAATGGTCGATGACGGGATTTTGAGTGGTGATTTTGTGGTAGTTAAGGAACAATTAAGTGCCAATAATGGTGATATTGTAGTGGCGGTGTTGAAAAATGGTTTTGCTACATTGAAGCGATATTACGAAGAAGTCGGGAGAATTCGTCTTCAACCGGCCAATTCGACAATGTCACCAATGTATGTAACTGATGTGACGATTAGGGGAAAAGTTGTGGCGGTTATAAGACAATTTGCGTAAATTATTTTTTTAATAAAAAATATGAAATGTCCAAAATGTGGAATGGAGATGAAAGTTAAGAAGCAAGATGTTAGTAATAACCCCGATAATGGGAAAAATTATGAGAGGGCTGTTAATGTTTGTGAAATGTGTGACATTTGGGTTACTGTTGAAGAGCCAACACTTTAATTATATGGTTGAAATGTCAAAGGAACTTTGGTATAGTATAGATACTAAAATCTCCTGCGACACCTTTGGGTCTTCGCAGGATTTTTTATGAATAAATGTGTAATTTTAATTGACGGAAGTAATTTTTACTTTAAATTAAAAGATTTAAAATTACAGAGATTATTGAGTTTTGATTTTATTAATTTTGCTAAATTTCTTGCTGATAATGATGAAGTCGTATCAGCTGTTTATTATATTGGAGCTGTAAAAACTGATGGTACAAAAAAGACTCAAAAGCTTTTTGATGATCAAAGACGATTACTTTCACATTTAAAAAAACATAACTATACTTATACTTTGGGATATCTATTGAAATCGAATGGTGTATTTCATGAGAAAGGTGTTGATGTGAATATTGCAGTAGATATTTTGGTTACTACTTATGAAAATTTAGCTGATCGAATTATTTTGGTTTCATCTGATACTGATTTGTTACCTGCGATTAAGAAAGCTCAAGAAAAAGGAAAGACAGTTGAGTATGTTGGTTTTTTACATCAGCCTAGTCAGGCAATGAAATTGAGGTGTACTAGTTTTAGACTGTTGTCAAAAAATGATTTATTAAAATTTGTTTCAGTGTAAAATTATGTTGTATATCATTTCTACCCCCATTGGAAATTTAAAGGATATTACGCTACGAGCAATTGAGACTCTTAATAAACTTGACGTACTTTTGTGTGAAGACACAAGAAAGACAGGTTTTTTACTTAGTGAATTAGAGATAACCAATAAACCAAAGTTGTTGTCATTTTATGATGAGGTTGAGGCGCAAAAAATTCCCGAGGTGATTAAAATGCTTAATGATAATTTAGAAGTGGGGTTGGTGACCGATGCCGGGACTCCCCTATTGTCTGACCCGGGCTGGTTGCTAGTTAAAAAATGCCGAGAATTGGGGTTAAGTTATACGGCCCTGCCGGGGGCTTGTGCTGTTATAAATGCAGCTGTACTGTCTGGTCTACCTATTCAGCGTTTTTCGTTTTTGGGTTTTATGCCCAGAAAAGAGGGAGATATTAAAAAGATTTTGGAAAAATATAAAAATTTTGAAGGAGTAAAAATATTGTATGAATCCCCTGTTAGAGCCGAGAAAACTTTTAAATTAATTAAAGAAGTTTTTGGAGAAGAGACGGAAGTGAGAATTGTCCGAGAAATGACGAAAAAATTTGAAGAGGTATTGGATAGTGTTGGAGATGATTTGAGAGGAGAGGTTGTAATATTATGGGTGTAATGATATATTATCGATATGTCAAATAAATGTGAAATTAAAAGAGTTGCTCTTCTTTTGCATGCAGTTGTTAAGGATGGTGATGGTAAATTATCTTTTACTCCTTTTCGTTATAAAGGGGAAAGAGATATTTGTATTGAACATCAAGATATTGGAAAGCCAGATATTAGTAGATTAACGATTGAAAATTTAGGGAAATATTTTTATGGACTGACGATTGGGGAGTGTCCTGAAAGTCGACCTATTTCTTCGTAATCTTTCGATTTTCGGCCTAGTGGATGATTTATTCTAAGTATCTAAACAATATTTTGTATTTCGTAGAGACGTGATTAATCACGTCTCTACCCAAAATAAATGTTGTTATTTTTTTGATTATTTTCGATCAGTCTTTCGCCTCGCCGGCGGGGCAGTAATCTTTCGATTTTCGGCCCAGTGGATGATTTCTCGGGTGTGGGTGATGGCATCAGGGGAAACGGAGATAGAAGTAATCCCCCATTTAACTAATTTTTCAACTAAATCAGGGTGATTGCTGGGGGCTTGGCCGCAAATTCCGACCATAATACCGCGTTTTTTGGCCTTAGTTACCAATCTTTTTAAACTCCACATTACTGCAGGATCCATTTCATTAAAGTCACGGGCGACTTCAGAATTGTCGCGATCTAGCCCGAGAGTTAACATGGTTAAATCATTACTGCCAATAGAAATACCATCGATGCCAACATCAATAAATTTGTCCAAAAGAATGACATTACTAGGAATTTCGGCCATCATAAATAACTTAAAAGAAGGGCTGCGAAGCAATCCGGCCCCAGCAATAATTTTTTTGATTTCAAAAAGTTCCCTTGGGGTACGACAAAATGGGATCATCAACCAAAGATTTTTTAGACTAAATTTATTGCGGACAATTTTGATGGCTTCTAGTTCCATTTGAAAAACTTCGGGCGAGTGAATGTAGCGGCCAGCACCACGAAAACCTAACATGGGGTTTGATTCTTCGGGTTCGTATAATTTGCCAAAACTAAGAGAACGATATTCATTAGTTTTAAAATCGGAAGCCCGATAAATAACGGGGCGAGGATTAAAATTTTTACAAAATTCGGTGATACCACTGGCTAATTTGGCAATATATTCTTTTTGCTTACCTTCGGCGATAATTCGTTTAGGATGAACACCAATATTGGCCATCATAAATTCGGCACGTAAAAGACCAATACCATCGACATCTTTTTTGCTTATCTCTTTAGATAATTCAGGTTCGCCAAGATTGACATAAAGTTTAGTAGCTGTTTTTAAGGCTATTTTTGGGACAATTTTATTAATTGTGGGTTGATTAATTAATAAATTGCCGGACCAAATACGGCCGGTTGATCCGTCAATAGTGACTATATCCCCTTCTTTAATAATTTTGGTAGCGGTTTTAGTACCGACGACACAAGGGGTGCCTAATTCGCGAGAGACGATAGCGGCATGAGAAGTTTGACCACCTTTGTCAGTAATTATGCCCGCGACTTTTTTCATGGCGGGGACAAAATCGGGAGTGGTCATAGTAATAACCATAATTTGACCAGTTTTAACGCGATTTATTTCGGTCTCATTTTTGATTAAAATAGCAGGACCACTGGCAAACCCTGGGCTGGCGGCTTCACCTTGTAAAATGGGGGTGTCAGTAATATCGAATTTTTTGGTGGCAGCATTGCTTAAAGTTGTAATTGGACGAGTTTGAACAACATAAAATTTACCCTTTTCAATGGCAAATTCTATGTCTTGTGGTTTACCATAATGATTGTGTAATTTTTGTCCAACCTTGGCAATTTTTAAGGCAGTCGCATCATCAATTTTTATTTTATTTTGTTTGTATTTAGGGACATCAACTTCAATAGTTTCATTAATATTTTTGGTTAGTTGTCGATCTTGACTGACATTATTTTTTTGTTTAATGGTCCAAGTTGATTTGTCAACGATAAATTGATCGGGAGTAATGACACCTTGGACAATATATTCACCTAGTCCCCAAATAGCCTCAATGATTATTTCATTTTTATTATTGGAAACTGGATTGGCAGTAAACATAATACCGGAAATTTCACTTTGAACCATTTTTTGGATAGGGACGGCGACACCAACTTTGAAATGGTCGTATTTCTTTTTGACTCGATAAAAAATAGAACGAGGAGTAAAAAGAGAGGCCCAACAGTCGCGAACACGGTGTAAAACGTTACTCTCACCAATGACATTTAAATAGGTGTCTTGTTGGCCAGCAAACGAGGCATCGAGGCTGTCTTCGGCGGTGGCACTAGAACGAACGGCGACGGGCATGTCGACTAGACCGCCAAAATTGCCTAGTTTTTTGTAAGCGGTCATAATTTGGACACTGACGTCATGAGTAAAAGAAGCCTTTTTGATTAAGGCTCGAATTTTTTTGGAGGCGGCTTGAAGCTCGTCGGGATGATCGACATTGGTGATACTTAAAATATTTTTAATTTCAGGTTTTAGTTTATTGGTTTCAATAAAATCAAAATAGGTATCGGCGGTGACGACAAAACCATTGGGGACAGGGATGCCGAGACTATACATTTCCCCCAAGTTTGCGCCTTTTCCACCGACAATATTGACATCTTCAAAATGAATATCTTTAAACCATAATAAGCAAGATTTCTGCATAATTTAAAATTTTTAATTTTTAATTTTTATTCAATTACAAATGTTTTAATGTTTAAATTTTTAAAATTTATGAATTTAAAATTGATTAAAAATTGTAAATTTCAAATTAAAAATTAGTTATTGTTTGTTGTTTTCCAACCACGGTTGGGTGAATTTCTAACTTCATCGGTTTCGTCGGGGCGGGAATAGTCGTCTTGGAGGCGGTGGGTGGTACCAGTTTCACTATTGGAAGCTTCGACTAAAACGGTATCAGTGATAGCCATGAGACGATGGACAATTTTTGGTTTAATAGTATAACCAAATTCGGGAACCATGGTCTCGGTTTTTAGAGTATCTTGAGTTTTGCCCCAAATAATTTGACAATTTCCAGAGATTAAGGTCAGGGTTTCGGTCTTATCGTCGTGATATTGAAGTGACAGTTTGTCACCAGCACTTATCTTGAGTATTTTTAAAGTGTAGGATAAATTTGACTCGGTTAGAATTAGTTCAGAGCCCCATGGCTTGGTAACAGTAGTTGGCATTAGAAAATAATAGCAGAAATTAGGCCATCAAGTCGACGAGGATGTTGAGAAGTCCATTTTCTTTTGATTCAAATAATTGACCGGTTTTATATTTATATTCAAAATTGACAAGTGAGAGGTATGTTTCTTTTAATTTGTCTTCAGGAAATTTAGAATAAGTTGATAAATTTTTGCGAATGTTATTTTTGAGCCAAAAGAAAAAAAGTTCAAATGGTTCTTGGATAATAGTTTCTTGATAAAGAGCACAAAAAGCATGAATATTACCGGGTCTTAGGGCGTTAAGACAGGTAAATAACTTTTTGTCGAGGGAAAATTTTGATACTGAAGCCTTACCAAAAATAGAATTTTCGGTGGGTTTGAGCGATCTTTCTTGCCAAATGATGATGTCGATGTCTTTATTACTTAAAATAATTTTTTGTAATTTGTCTAAATTTGCTTTAACTAAGAAAAAGGGATTATCTAAAATTAAAACTTTGTCCGATCCAAAAAGTGATTGAGAATTTATAAACTGATTTAATTTTTCAAAATCAATATTTTTGTTATCAAAACGCTGTTGTTCAAAGTTTTGATAATCGGTCAATTTAGATTGGTAAGCTTGTTGACTTTTGTACTGATCATCGCCATGAAAAATGTATATCATTTAACCAAAACGAACCAAAATTATTAATGAAGTAATTGCAAATAAAATCCCAAGTATTTCGATTGCAGAAATTGTATCTTTAAAAATAAATATTCCAATAAGTGTGAAGATTAATATTGAAAAAATACTATAGATAGTAACTGAAGTGGAAAACTTCATATATTTGTAGGTAAATGCCCAAAGAAATGAGGTAAGTAAGTAGATTGATGATCCAAATAGAAAGTATTTATTAAAAATACTGACAGGTTGTTGGCCAGATTTTTTTAAAAATGAATCGCCGGTGGCGGTTATAATTGTGGTAATAAAAATTAAAAAAGTTACAAGTATTTTTGACATATTGATTACTAATTATAACTTGACTTGTGTTATATTGGTTAATGAATGAAAATTGTCCAAAATGTGGTGCACCACTATCTCCTGTTACTGAAACCCCTACTGGTCGACAGTTGCAAAAATGTAGTAAAGGAAGCTGGAATAAGGAATTAAAAAAAACTGAAGGCTGTGATTATGTTCTTTGGTTGGAAGTAGCGCCAAAAGAATTGGACGAAGTTTGTCCCAAATGTGGATCTCAATTGGTGTTGGCAGTAACTAGATTTGGAAAAAAGATGAAGAAATGTAGTAAAGGGACGTGGAATAAAGAATTAAAAAAGGCGGAAGGTTGCGATTATATAGAGTGGATTAATGGGACGACAGAAAAGTTGGATGAGGATTGCCCTGATTGTGGGGAAAAATTGGTTTTGTTTACTACGTCCGCGGGCAAAAAGATGAAAAAATGTAGCACCTCGGGTTGGGATAGTGCTAAAAAGCAAGCGACTGGGTGTAAATATATTGAGTGGTTAAAGCCGGGTGACTATCAGGCTAAGGAAGATAGTGGGGGAGAAGAATTCTTGCCACCGGAAGAATAAAGAATTTCAGTCCCAATTTTTGATTATATTCTTTTGTTAAAAAAAGTACAGTCCTATATTTTTGTTTTTATGTGTTAGATACTTCGGATAATTAATTGTTAATTTAATATTATGTCAAAAATAGGACATGTAGATAGGATTAAATCAAAAGAAGTTGAAGAAATTATTAGGGAATATTTACCAGAACAAGGTTTTACAGTAAAAGAAACTAGAACTAAACCAAATCAACGATGTGTATATTGTAACGTACCAGAGTGTCGAGGTGTTGCACCGATGGTTGTTTGTATTAAACCAGAAGAACATGCTTTATTAGGTTAATTAACTGTGAGCTGTTATGACGAAATTCGAACTTATTTTAAAAATAACTTTTAAATATTGAGCCCCGCCTTCGCCAAGGCTACGGACGGGCACGGTCACAGCGTCGGCCCACCGCCCGCACCGGTGGGCCTAGCTGTTCGCGTTATTTATAATTCCGC
>VFLE01000161.1 GCA_009885205.1 Candidatus Shapirobacteria bacterium
TTATTTATTGTTATTTATTGGTATTTATTGGTATTATTTGGTAATTTCTAAATTTAGTTGAATATAATATAAAACGAATTCGAGATAAAAAATATATAGTTATATTATATACATATGAAAATTACAAAAGAATGGAGTAAAATAAATGAAAAAAATTACATATGGTTATTTAACTATATGAAAGTGTTAGACAACAATATTGATGAATATACTTTTATAGATGATCACAAACGTAAAATAATGAGCCTTATTGAGAATAATAATAAATGGTCTGACTCATCCAAAGAGGCTTTATTATTTACAGTCGCTAAATATCTTAAATTGTGGGGTAATAATGAGAAATACGGTAAATTATACTCTCAGAAAGGCTTTGAATATATGCAGAAAACCAAATTGAAAGAAGCAGAAAACAAACAAACAGAAAATGAAATTGAAAATTATAGAGACCACGAGTATTTTATTCATATATTGAATAATATAAATGAACCTGATATAATGACATTAAACGGGCATTATCAATATTTATTATTATCATTATTAACGTATCAACCACCCTTAAGAACTGACTTTTATACGACTTGTAAATTTATAAGGACTAAAGCAGAAGACAACAAAGTAGATAATTTTATGAGAATTGATAGGCGAGGAACTATTAAATGCTATTACATCGTCAATAATGATAAAGTTTCAAATACTAAAGTATACTCAATGAATAAAACTTTATCGACTATTGAAATAAATAATAAAAGTTTGTGCGAACTTATTAATAACTCGTTCATTAAATACCCTAGAGAGTTCTTATTTGAAGTTAATAATAAACCGATAACACAACCAACCCTTTTAAACTGGTTGCGTCAAATTACAAAAGTAAACGGTATCAATATTGATATAATGAGAAGTTCTTACATTACTTGGTTTTACGAGATAAACAAAACACTTGTAAAACGGGAAACACTCGCTAATATGATGAGGCACAGCACCACAACAGCCCAACGAAATTATTATAAAGTTCCAACCGATGAGGCGGAGACATCAGACGAGACAGTTCTTCAACTAAAACAGAAATTGTATGAGCTACAAAGTAAATGTAATGATGATAACACCAAAGAAAACCCTAAATTATACAATAAAAGAAGGAACGATATTTTATATAACTCAAACACTAAAAACAGAGCAGTAAAAGAGGCAACTCTTCAGAAATACGGTATCAAATATGATGATGTTATAAAGAAGTACGTATAAACAAAGGGTTATATTTGACTTACATTCATCATCTGATGTTGTCTAGATATCTTACAGTTTCTGGCTGGACTGATGTCCGCCGACACCGGACTCTAGTCCGCTGAGGGACTGAAAACTTCAAATATCTCACATCTCACATCAACAGTTTAAACCATTTTATTTAATTTCACTTTGAAACCATTTGAAAAGATGGAAAAACGAATTCAGTAAAATAAATTTGTTGTTTGACGTCCAACCTGTAATGTGTCTTCTTCTTTCTCTTTTCTCAACAAGTGATTCTCAACAAGCGATTCTCAACAAGCGATTCTCAACAAGCGATTCTCAACGAGCCAGAACCGATGCAATTACAAAACAAAGCAAGAAAAAAACCTCGAAATATCTCACAACATTCATCAAGAATTTAAACCATTTTATTTAATTTCACTTTGAAACTATTAAAAAAGATGTAAAAACGAATGTAGTAAAAATAAATTTGTTTTTAAGCGTCCAACCCCTTAAGTCCCCTTTTTTAGTATATATAACCGCCTACTTAACGGCTTAAGATGAAAAAAGATGTTATATTCGGCGGTTTGCATCGGCTACCATCCATTTTATTTTATTTCAACTAAAAATATTCGGCTTAGAGTTGTTAAGCGTCCAACCCCTTAAGTCCCTATTTATTGTATATATAACCGCCTACTTAACGGCTTAAGAAGAAAAAAGATGTTATATTCGGCTGTTTACATCGGCTACCATCTATTTTATTATATTTCAACAAAAAATATTCGGCTTAGAGTTGTTTAACGTCCAACCCCTTAAGTCCCCTTTTTTAGTATATATAACCGCCTACTTAACGGCTTAAGAAGAAAAA
>VFLE01000115.1 GCA_009885205.1 Candidatus Shapirobacteria bacterium
GACTTAACCCAGGACTTAACCCAGGACTTAACCCAGGACTTAAACCAGGACTTAAACCAGGACTTAAACCAGGACTTAAACCCGGACTTAAACCAGGACTTAAACCAGGGCCTAAGGCAGGACTTAATCGAGGACTTAAACCAGGGCCTAAACCAGGACTTAATCCCGGTCTTAATCCAGGATTTAAACCAGAACCTAAACCAACGGATACGTTATTTTTTTTTTTCAAATTCTCTTTTTCTTTTTCTTTTGATCCAGCTAAATTGGATTTTGTAGGTTTTAGTGCAGCGGAATATGCAGAATTTTGGGAACGTTTCACGCTTTCTGGCAGATCGGGCGTTTCTGATAATTTAGTTTCGCCCGTTTTTTGCCATAATTCAAAAGACGTCTTTTTGTTTAACGTTTTGCCGTTGAATTTTATTTTATTTTCTATATCGTTTATTTTGTCTAAATTGTAAGCACTCAAATAAACATACTCGCTGGAAGGCGAAGACGTATCTAATATGGCAACGTATTTTGGTAAATTCGATCCGTTTAATGATGAATAGATAGAAGAAATCATATCTACATGCGAGCCACTAATAAAACCAACACTGTTTTCCGCAAGAGTTATGTCGTCTTGTGATTCAGTAAGCAATACCGCCAAAGAAGGAAGATATCCTAAAAAAGTATACGAAATACTTGGCTCTTCTTGATCTTTGCAATAAGCGCTGTTTGCGGCAGACGCGCAATTATCTTTTACAATACAATGTCGTAGAGGGCTACTTCCTGGTTTTTCCGAAGTATTTTTACTAGTAGAATCATAGGTAGCCGTATTAAATTGGCATTCATTATTAGTAACGGGGGTATTAATTCCTTCAAAGAGAGGCGGCGTTTTATACATTGCAAAATATAGAATCACTAAAATACACGCAATAAATACCAAGGGTAAAAATTTCATATGAATAGTAAAAAGTATATAATAAACAAATAAATAAAAATTGATGGGAATTTTATTTGTTTCGATTATGGAAATATCACATGTCAAAAACCGTCTTGTCTACATCTTACGATTCGACAAATAACCGATTCGAAATCGGCATTGATGAAGCGGGTAGAGGCCCCCTTTTTGGACGTCTTTATGTCGCCGCAGTGGTTTTACCTAAAGAGGGATATCGCCATGAGGACATGAAAGATTCCAAGAAATTTTCATCCAAAACAAAAATACAAAAAGTAGCGGAATATATTAAAACCGATGCTTTAGCATGGTCCATTAAATATGTAGAAGCCTCGGTCATTGACGAAATAAATATTCGACAATCTGTATTTCGCGGAATGCATGAATGTATTCGTGATATTCTATCTAAATTGTCCGCGATCGAAACAGGATCGGAACCAAAAGAACCCATTTATCAAAATGACTATATGCTTTTGATAGACGGAAACGACTTCAAGCCATTTACTCAGTATAATGAAACGACAGAAGAGATTACGTCGCTCCCATTCGAGACCATTGAAGGTGGCGACAATAAATTCACTGCGATTGCAGCGGCCTCCATTTTGGCCAAAGTCGAGCACGACAAATATATATCCGATTTATGTGCCGAATATCCTTATTTAATAACGAATTATGCTCTTGATCGTAACATGGGATATGGTACAAAGTTGCATATCGAAGGTATAAAAGAACATGGAATTACAGAATGGCATAGAAAAACATTTGCGCCTTGCAAATTGTCAGGTGCATCCATTAAGCAGCCCCTCCCTTAATTATTCATCTAGCAATATTAACGCCATCGCTGCGTAGTTATGTAAATCTATAAGTGTATCACGAATACTCTCGTCATTTATCAAATTTGCTCCGTTTTTTGTTATAGACGTTGAGCGTTGTAATTTGTCTTCTATTCGCATTAAAACGCCGATGACTCCGTATTTGGCAAATGCGTCGCCATAGTCTATATTTTTTTTGGTAAATAATTCTAACGCTTCGGATTGAATTTTTTTCATTTGTTCTACTCTGTCCATTGTTAATAAATAATATAAAATATTGTGTTTATATTAGTTATTTTTTACCCTTACATAATAAAATCCAGTGCATTTCTCGGAATACTAATATATTTTGTGCATTTATCCAATACGCTATATCCAATGAGAAACTCGTTATTCACTAAAGCAAAACCCAATGTATACTCAACCTTTTCCTTTTCAAATGTAAATAGATTTGTATATTTTTTCAGTTGGAATGTATTCTTGTCCAAGACGACAAATAAATGATAATAATATCGGCGATCCTCATAACTTACGACATGACAAATAAACCATATCTCATCATCAATAATAACGCCGTTTGTCGACCCACGCAAATGTTTGAAAAAATAGGGAGTTGTTATTTCATGAGTTTTTTCAAAACAACTATCATTTTCAACTAGGTCACCGATGGTAAGAGGATACCAACCATAGATCATTTTTTTCTTTGAAATGGCTTTTTCTAAGCCTTCGGCTTGAAAAAATACCCAATTCTTTTCTATCTCCCTTTGCCCCTCCATCTTAATAAAGGTGGCCGAATCAGGCGTTTTTCCCGTAAACGTATCGACTATACCCGTTTCAATTACCATGTTTCCATATCCCAATCCTCGGTTTGCGTTATAAAAAACCGATCCATCGTATATATTTTGGTAGTTTCCTTCTGAGCATAATGTAAACAAACGCACATCTTCTAGCCCTATGTACCGATTGTCATATGATTTATCATACGCCATTAAAACTTCATTTGTTTTTTCCCACGCGCCGGTGTCCGTTTTCTCCAAGGTGGCCAGGACATTTTTCGTCTCGATATGTTCGCCATTAATGTATTCCCCCGCGTCGCCCACACGATAATTTACATAACGTACATTCACCAAAATCTCGCTTTCGCTTATTTTTAAAACAGATGGACTACTCGACACAAACTCAGGGAAACAGTTTTTCAGCAAGACTTTCCCAATATCCTTGGCGGCCTCTATAAAAGAATTATTCGATTGCGTTGCCAACGAAAGAATTTGCGTTGAATAAAACTTGTAATTTGACACTACATTTTTGAATACGTTTTCATCCAAATAAGGATATTTTAAAACATTCATCGAAATCCTCGCCAAATCAAAATTGTCTGTATTGCAATAATAACCCAGGATTGACATCTCATAATCTATCTTGTAATCATAAATATCCTTTTGCATAAACAAATAATCCACATTTCGCGCCTTTTTCAATTCATTCCTGGCCAGAACATAAAACGGATAAGCCAGACGGTTTTTCCCAGCACATCGATAATAGGTAATAATTTCATACAAGTTTTCAATGCGATCGGGGAAAAATTGATACGCATCCATCCAAGCGTGGATCGCTTTTCCCATATCGCCCTTCAATTTATAACATATTCCGATGTTAAAATAACTATACCATACCTCCTCATGCCAACCGCCAATCTCGATGCGTTTTTTATACGTTTCTATCGCATTGTCATAATCACCACTGTCTTTGTAAGAATTTGCCAAATAAAAATGATAGCGATCGTTATTTGGATCTGTTTCCAATCCTTTTTTCAAAAGGGAAATGTCGCGTATATATTTATCAGCCTTGGAACCACCATCACCAATATCTTTGATAAAAATATCGGATTTTTCGAGTTGCCCATAAATCGTATTTGGTGGTGTATTCACATATTCATGTGTAACGCCCCAATAAGAAATGCCGAAATTATTGCGCACCACACGCGTATTTTTGTAAAAAAACTGTTCCGTCCCTTGGAAAATATAATGGGCATCAGCCTTCATCAATTTACGTTTGAATTCGTCTTTGGTTAGTTCCGGATTTACCCAAAACACCATATCTGCGTCTAATAATAAAACGTAATCCGCCTTTTTCATTCCGTCACATGCTTTTAATGCAAATGTTCGATTATATCCAAAGTCGCGAAAAGGTTCTTTTATTATTTTCCCCGGAATACCACGTTCTTTGAAAAAAGTTTGAATTAATTTGATCGTATCATCGGTGCTTCCTGTATCACAAATGCAATAAGAATCGATCCAAGGAGCGGCGGAAGTTAAAATACGCTGAATAATCCGACTCTCATTTTTCACAATCATGTTCAGACACAGTGTTGGAACAGTATTGCCTCCCACATATCCGATTTCCCATGAATCGTTTTCCTTTTTGATAGGATTCATCAGCGGTTTTGGGTTTATTGTATGTTTAATAAAAGTTTTATATATTTTTATATATAAACAATATATATCAATATTATGTCATTTACCAGATTTCACGATGATCCAAATAGAATAAGAAAACAAGTCCAAGAATCGAGCTTCGCTGGAAGATATTATTTAGATGTTCCTGGACCTGGTATTAATTTGCCTTTTTTAGAAGATCCTCATATGCGTCTGCAAAGGTGGGGTGCAAATTTGCAGACAAATACGGTTGGCATTGAGAATGATTTATTCAGTTTAGGACGAAAAATGGAACGATATCCCGAAGAATATACAAAATTTAAAGCGGCCAGTTCGACTCTTTCGTTTCCTTCGTCGAATCCTACTGTAGAAGAATCTAGGGCGTCTCATCCGGCTTGGACATATAGGGATTTGGAACATCCCCGATGGGAAGAACCTTGGATCAATCCACAGGCAAATGTGGAAAAAAAATTCCATGATAATATTCAGACACGTATTTTAGAAAAGGATTATTATAAGGGGAACCTTGGTTCCCCTTAGACCCCTCCTTTTAAGGGGAAATTTATATATTGTATTGCAATCAAAAAAACGACAATATTTTACTGAATTAAACATCATTCCCCATACTTTGCCGTCAATATATTTTCTTTATTTTACACCCTTGAATATTCAAGGGTATCTAGGGTCTGAAATTCGCTTCGAGAATTTTGATAACCTAGGTTCCCCTTATTATATAATTGTATAGTATAAATATACTATTATGGAAATCGGAATACCTTTAGTTGCATTGGCCGGATTGTTTTTAGTATCTAAACAAAAAAATGTATCGGAAAATTTCGACAATCAACAGCAATTACCCAACACCAATATACCCGACAAAAATTACCCCGATATGTTTAGAATCGATTCCGTCGAATTGGATCATACCGCAGAACTGACACATAACAATAGATACGATGGCGGAGAGGTATATACCGATAAATATTTTAATCCTACGGCCAAAGGTAGCCTTTTTCAAATGCCGGCAAAGGCAGCAAATAATATGCAATGTTCCGCCGGGGCCGATAAAACATACACCTCATTGACAGGTCAACCAGTTGATTGTGAATATTTTCGCCATAACAACATGGTCCCTTTTTTTGGCGGAAAATTTCACGCCAATTTTAACGACAGTCCGAATAAATCGGAATTAATCATGGATAATTATTTAGGAGGAGGATCGCAAACTCTTTCCAAAAAAGAAGTATCACCCCTTTTTAAACCGGATGAGAATGTTCAATGGGCGAACGGAGCCCCCAATAACACCGACTTTTACCAATCTCGTGTAAATCCAAGCATGCGAATGGCCAATGTAAAGCCATTTTTAGAAGAACGAGTGGCTCCCGGATTAGGTTTAGGATATGGAACGGAGGGATCGGCGGGATTCAACTCGGGATTATTAGCACGCGAATCCTGGTTACCTAAAACGGTTGACGAATTACGTGTAGATAATCATTTAAAAGCGGGGGGACAAATGCTTTTGGGACACGAGGGGCCCGCCATCAGTTACGTAACACAATTAGGTGGAATTGGAACAGTGGAAAAAAATAGACCCGAAAAAACATTTGAGACGGGACAAGAGCGATATTTAACCACTACCGGCTTGGAAAAAGCGCCCACTATGCGTTCTATACCGGTCGAGCGTTTTGTAAATCGTCCCGATACATCTATCTCTTACGTCGGAGGTGGGGCTTCGCATAATCCCAATGCATATGTAGATGGTGAATACATGCCATCAAAGCATATAGATCTAGAATCCTTTCCTTACGGCGCGGCGAGTTCCGTCGGAAAAGGTGGAGCGACAGAAGCCGATTACGAGAAAAAGGCGAAATTTGCATATCCCAATAATCGTAGCTCGAATAAACAGCCCGATTATTATGGTGGGATGGGAGCCACAGTAAGCTCGATGTTTTCCCCGTTGCTTGATGTCCTACGACCTTCACGCAGAGAAAATACGATAGGTACATTACGCCCTTATCAAAACCCAAGCACCACCGTTTCATTACCTTATGTTTTTAATCCGGAAGATAGGCCCAATACGACCATTCGCGAAACCACCGAAAATTCAAAATTCCATTTGAATATCAATGCGAATCAAAATGGAGGAGGTTATATTGTCACGGAGAATCAGCCAGTAATCAACGAGCGCATGAATCAGTCGGATTTTTATTATGCTGGAAATTCTAGCGCGAGTTCGAATTCCAGGGAACCGCGCACGTACGACGCCGAATATCGTCAGCGTAATAATAATATTAAATCCTCTACGATTGATGGACGTTTAGTTCCGGGAAATATGTCTCTTATGAATGGCAATATAAATATGCAAGCAAAACCCAAAGATGCATACATGCAAAATAATCGCGCGGTCAATCCGTCGATGCCGGCTCTTCCTCCTTCTGCCAATACTATGGGGAAATTGCAGGGGAAAACGGGGCTGGCACAACAAGATCGCGTTTCTCCCGATATAATGAGCGCGCTTAAAGGGAATCCTTATGCGCTGAATGTATTGGGAGGGCTTTAGATATACACCCTTGAAGATTTACTACGTTCATCTAATAAAATTATTATATTATGTAAAAATATAATAAATGTGGTGCGAAAATGACAAAGTGAATTTCGATTCTCATTTAGGACAAGTTGGACAAATCAATTCAAATTTTCCGGCCGGACAAAAAATAATCGAAACGCTAAAAAACAATGAACTACGAAATATTGTTGATATTGGAACTTGGAATGGTATGGGAAGTACTTTATGTTTTCTTTTGGGTTTGGAAGGAAATAATACCACAAAACTAATAAGCGTCGAATCGAACAAAGACAAAAATCTTTTGGCCATTGAAAATTTAGGGAAATTATTATCCGACAACCCGAATGCCCAATTATGGTGGGGTACCATTATCGAATCTTCTGAAATGACCGATATTCATTCCGTTTTTCCCGAAGTTTTGGAAAATTCGGAATTTTCCCGCTGGCATTCGATTGATGTGGAAAATATGAATAACGCTCCCTATATTTTCAAATTTATGCCCGAAGAGATTGATTTTGTTTTGTTTGATGGCGGAGAATTTACTACCTACTACGAATTTTTGAAGCTGTTTCCTCGGTGCAAAAAATTCATTGCGTTGGATGATGTAGATTGTGCAAAGTGTAAAAAAATCCGGGATATTTTGAATGCACATGAAGAATGGACGGAACTCGACTATATTCCTGAACGCAATGGATTTTCACTTTTTCGCAAAAAATAATACATGCCGCGTTAATTTCCAAACAAAACAGATATATAAGAATATATACAATGTTTTACGGACAAGCGCATCAGGATAAGTTCGTTACAACTATATTGAATTCAAAAAAAGCGGGTTTTTTTGTAGAAATTGGCGCGAATGATCCAATAAATATAAGCAATACATATCTTTTAGAAACTTTATTTGATTGGAAAGGAATAATGATAGAATACAACGAATCATTTTTGCCGAGCTATAAAAATACCCGCAAGAATAGTATTCATGTAATCAACGACGCCACACAAATCGATTATGTCACGCTGTTTGAAAAGAATAATGTTCCGCTATCTGTCGATTATTTGCAAATTGATTTAGAAGCGCACAATTTATCCACACTTAATACTTTGATAAAACTAGATAATACAATATTAGACAAATAAAAATTCGCCACTGTCACATTCGAGCACGACATTTGGACAACAAACGTCGGAAATACCCGGGAAAAATCCAGGGAAATATTTGAAAAAAGAGGATATGTTAGAGCGCTTTCTGATATACATAATATAGAACCTCAATATGTATACGAAGATTGGTATGTTCATCCGGATTTAGTTGACATGGATTATGTCAACAAAGTTATCGAATTGAATATATCGAGTTACGTAAACAATTCGATAACAGGAAAATCAATCAATTGGCAAGATATAAAATATCCTTGCCAATAGTTTCTTTTTTGTTTGGTTTTATTCTTGAAAATATCCAAGAATAAAAATAATTAGGTCTCCCCCGTAGAAATATGTTTTAGCAAAACTGAATCATGCGAAGATGTTCACCCTAAGAAAACAGCCGACTCATAACCTCGGCCTCGCGATTGAACTCTGGTGTCTGAAATAGTCGCGACAACATTTCATCATCGCGAAATCGTATCGTATATTCTTGTTGCATTTGATTACGCCCGATTCGACCCATCGCCTGAATTGTTTTTTGCTGAGTCATATTTGTCAAATCTTTTCCAATAATTCCATGGCAAAACTGATAATTCGTTCCATAAATATAATCCGACGAAGCCAATATTAAATAAAGCTGTTGTTTGTAGGCCAGACGTTTCATCACTTCCATATATGCCAAATGATCCGCATCCGTCATGGATCCATTTTTCTCTTCACTTGAGCCCGTATTTGATTCGCCGGTTTGAATAGACGCGTCTTTTGTAAATACACCGATTCCCAGCAATAACAACAATTTGTTTTGATCCGAAACCCCCAACATCATAATATCACGAACACTTTCTTCGTCCACCGAAGGCACGAATGCATTGCTGACAATTTCGTCATTTGAATTCCAGACACGCTGATGTTGCGTAGTATTTGGTATATATATTTGGTCCATGGCGACATTTCGTACTTCCGATCGAATTGCCGATATTTGCTCCAAAATGCGCTTCATATCAGATGACATTATATCGTCATCACGCTGGTATTTTTTATCCTTTTCCACTTCCTTTCCATCTTTGTCATATCGCTTTGATCCACCCCCGCTTTTTTCCTTGTCCTCGAGCTGTTTTGTCAAGATATCAATTCGTTTTTGGAGAATACTATTTTGTGCAATCTTTTCCGAAATAGCATGAAATATTCTGGCGGGGATATTTGTCTGTTGTATATAGAAACGACTCACTTTCTCCACGTCTTCCACCAGAAAGATGGTCGGACCGTCGGTCAATGTACTCGCGTCTTCCGTGGTAAATAAAATTCCGGACCCCTGATTTTTCACACTCGGTTTTTTATCACTGTTTCCAATGATCGCCATGCTATGTGTTCTGGATAATGGTTCGGCGGTCTTTTTCGCTAGATTGAACACGTCCATGCTTTTGGTTTTGCGTATATTTGTTTTCGAAAAACGAGGCGCCCAATTTTCCACCAATTCGTCATAAATAGAAGGCCAAATAGCCGGGTCCAATCTCTTCAATAATTCCAAATAGTATAATTTTACATTGTTCATAGTAATTTCTCCGACGGAATCCGCAAAATAAGATTCCGCCGTACAATCTGATGGGATTGCATTTTTTCTATTATATAGACAATCAATAAACCGTACGATTTCGTTCAAATCAAAATACCGCAATAGTGTTTTGTTTTCAATACAATGCTCTACGCATTTTTGTAATTCCGAATACTCTCGAAAAGTCAGATGAGGAAGAATGGAAAATCCGTTTTTGTTTAATATCGAAATGGATTTTTTGCAATCATAACTGACAATATTGTGAATTTCCGCTCCAATGAATCTTTCGCGAAAATTGGAAATAGTTTCCATGATTTCATTCTCTTTTGGAAGCGTGGCACAAGAAAGAACCACCTTGGATATTTTGTTTTCCGTCCAATTTTTATGAATCGTATCGTGTAATTCATGTGTCTCATAATCCATGGTGATCGTGGGCTCATCCCAATAAGTTATTAAATCACCGTCATCCGGTTCCTCGGTCTCTTCATCCACCTCACTAAACGCGAGCATATATCGCATGGCGATTAAATAAGACTGAACATCGCATATCATAATCTCCACCTTATCGCCCACACTATTGTCTACCTTACCTATTCCGCCAGTTCGTTTATTCCGCGTATAACTGGACGCCGCAAAATAATGCAGTCGAATATCAGACGCCGTTTCACATCCAAAAGCAAAGGCCACACGTTTGTTTACTGATATAGCGGATTTTGCAAGCGCCAATCCAATATGACGTGCCGCACATACAAAGATAATGCGATATTCGCTAGCCAGTCCAATCGGAGAGAGTGTCTTTCCCGTTCCAGTAGGCGCAATATAAAGAACCAATTTCGGCTTATTTTGCGA
The DNA here is from genome assembly GCA_009885205.1 of Candidatus Shapirobacteria bacterium. GTDB lineage: Bacteria > Patescibacteriota > Microgenomatia > UBA12405 > UBA12405 > UBA12158. The sequence goes on from VFLE01000115.1 coordinate 10,295, forward strand.
TTTGAATATAGAGAATAATTGCTTTTGATGTTGAAATAGCGTTCGATCTTCATACGCAAGGAGGTTTTCATTTTTTTCTATAAAATCATAGGAATGATGAAGAACCTCGCGAATGGAAACGCGGCGATTGGCTCGCGCAATCACATGGTCCACAAATTCCATGACATATTTATTTAGTAGAGGGATGGTGGACTTTTTTAATTGTATAACTGTATATAAATAAAACGCATATTTCGACGTCTTTTTATGAAATGACGTGAGAATCTCCTTGCATAAATTCACCATGATAAATTCGAAAATGTTGTCTTTCTGCTGTTCTATTTTTCCGTCAATGCTTTGAATGCGAATCAGATCGCGTGTTTTGATAACGGCCCTTTCTTTTTTTCCATTTTTGGATGGGTTGCCAGATTCTTCTTTCATAAGCAGATCTATGTCTTTTTCAAAATACTGGCGAAATAAATAAAGCTCGATCTCTGGTGTATGTTCGATCTTCATATAAGAGAGAAGAGACGGGGTATCATTTCTTCGTAAATTTATATTACTGTATCCATCGATGATGAGTTCCAATACTTTTTTTTCCTTCTCCTCGACGGGGATTTCTATATTCATCCATTCAGATTTGGTGAGTTTCTTCTGGTTTAGATCCATTGGTTTATGTTTACCGTAATTTCATTTTAATTCGATTCATTCAATTTTATATTTACTGTGATTATGATATAGTAATATGAATGAAAAGGAATACCCTATAGGAATAAAGCGCAATAAAAAAAAAAGAGGTCATATTTCGCATGTAGCGCACAAAATAGAACAGGAAAGGCGTGATATAGAAGTCGAAAATTACGACGAAACGATAGAATATATTGTAAGGGCAAGACGCATAATTCATGATTACCCTGTAGGAGTAAAACGGGTTTCTTTGAAACAAAAGCGAAATATTCATGACTATCCGATAGGCGTAAAACGGATTACCTTGGAACAAAAACGCAATGTTTATGGGTACCCAGTGGGTTACAAACGGATTAGACCTGTTGTAGAACCCGTCGTGGAAGCTAAGAAGGGGGTTCGTGATTACCCTATAGGTGTAACC
>VFLE01000078.1 GCA_009885205.1 Candidatus Shapirobacteria bacterium
ACAAAAGTATTTAAGTGCGAAATACAGGCTAAAATACGCCTAGAAAAGGAACTGGCTAAGTGTTCTTATCGTGCAGTAATCGGTTACAAGAATGAAGCTTACTCAACGGAAGATGAAATGTTAAACGGGTTTAGTTGTAGTTATGCAGATTTAAGTGATAGTGAGATATTAATGTTTAATAAATAATAAAATGAAAAACGAAGAAATAAAATAAATTGCTGGTAGCCACTAAAATAAATTTAAAACACAGGAAATATGAATGTAGTTAGTTTATTCAATGGTATGTCAACAGGTCATTTAGCCCTTCATAATTTAGGGGTAAAAGTTGATAAATACTATTCAAGCGAAATAAAACCATACGCAATAGAGTTGACACAACATCACTTCCCTGACACTATTCAATTGGGTGACGTAACAAAGTGGAAAGAATGGGATGTTGATTGGAAAAGTATTGATTTAATTCTTTCCGGTAGCCCTTGTCAAGACCTTTCGCAAGCAGGGAAAAAAGCAGGAATTAACGGCAAAAAATCAAGTTTGTTTTTTACTTTCATTGAAATTTTAGAGCATATTAAATCATTAAATCCAAGAGTTTTATTCCTGCAAGAAAATGTAGGGTCGGCTTCAAAATTAGATGTTGGCATTATGAGTAGATCTTTAGGAGTTTATCCAGTTAGAATTAATTCAAGTTTGCTTGTTGCTCAAATGAGAGATAGGTATTATTGGACTAATATAAAAACTAAACAAACAATGTTTGATGTTGTTACAGATATTGAACAACCAAAAGATAAAAATATTTTACTTAAAGATATTTTAGAAAATGGCTATTCAGATAAACAAAAAAGTAGAGCGTTACTTGAATCAGATGAAAGACCAGTAGTGCAACAACATAAAGCAGCGCACAGATACTTTAATTCAGGATTTACGACACTTGTATTTAAAGATCAACAAACATTTGTAAGAGTAAAAGAGGCGACTACAGTTGGTTTTGTAGATATAGCTAACAATGAGGGTGTAGATTTGTCTTATCCAAAAACAACAACAAGACGAGGACGATCAATGAAAGATAAATCAAATTGTTTACTTCGTAATAATGAATACTTTGTTTTTCAAGGTGGAGATTTGAGATATTTTACACAAACTGAATTAGAAAGATTACAAGGTTTTCCTGATGGATATACAAGTATCTTAACAAGAAGTAAAGCAGCGAGTTTATTGGGTGATGGTTGGACTTTACCAGTAATTCAACATATATTTAAACAGTTACCTACGTTGGCATCTGAAGCACGAAGCGAGAATAGTTAGGCTATTTCATATAACAACTAAATATACGCCACAAATATTTCGAAGTGGATATCGAAGGTGTCGCATTTAACAACTAAAAAATAATTATAAAGATGAAAGATATATTTAATAAAGATGTTCCTTTGAAAACGGAAAACCACGATTTTGCAGTTCCTATTCACAAATTCCCTTACAATTGGACTTTGAAGGATGCAGTATTTACAAAAGACAAAGGAAAAGTATTTAGTTGCTTTGCTTGTGGTGGTGGTTCTACAA
>VFLE01000147.1 GCA_009885205.1 Candidatus Shapirobacteria bacterium
AGTTAATTTATCAGGAATTTTTGAGTCCAGATAAAAAAACTTAATGGATTTTTTCAAAATTTGGGGCAAAAAAATGATTTTATTTATCAGGAATTTTTGAGTCCAGATAAAAAAAATGGCAACCTGCAAAAAAACTCTACATTATACCCTTTATTTTTTTATAAATAGATGGTTTTTTTGTCTCCCATTTATAATTCCACAAATCAATACTTACCCTAATAAGATTTAATTTTTTAGCCTCTTCTATTATGCTTTCATCTGCATCATTAGCATCATATTTATTTAAAAAATTATTTAAGGGGTCCCCTTCTAACATAAAAATCGGGTCTATAATTGAATCATTAGTTATATTTTGTTTTGGTGCTTCTTTATATTTAATTTTTTCGGTTTCTGGTTCTTTTATATCATCAATGTGTGTCTCGCCGTTTATTATTGATTCACCTATTGATTTTGATTTATCAAGTTCATTATAATATTTAATTTGTAATATTTCATTATCAATATCTTTAGTTAATAAAATTTGTTTTTCTGTTATTGGTATTGGTTTTATAATACTAATAAAATATGTATTTTTAACTTGCACACCGGAATATTTTATATTATCGCCTATATTTTCAAACTTTGTAAATTCTTTAATATAATTTAAATTATTATTATCTGATTTATAATTTAACCATTTACCGCTTATAATAGCATGAATTTGCCCACCTGGTTTTAACATAGCGTAAGCCCTTAAAATAAAATCAAAATCATAAACGTCTTTAATCATTAAAGGGTTTTCACCTTTTCGTAAATGAAACGGAGGATTTGAAAATATATAATCATAAATAGCCCCACTAAAATAAGTTAAAAAATTCCTATGTTTTAATAATCGTAAAACATTATGAGGATTATCTAATTTACTTAATGCATCCCTATTTTTTTGGTCTAATTCAATAGCATCAACTTTTATATTTACATCTAATAATTTCATTAATGGACCTATTAAAGAACCATCGCCCGCTGTTGGTTCTAATACATGAAT
>VFLE01000087.1 GCA_009885205.1 Candidatus Shapirobacteria bacterium
AAAATTTCACACACCCCAAGAAGCTTTCGAAAAACAGTTATTAATTATTCAAGGTGTTCGGATAGAAAGTTGAATTCAGCTTATGAATAAAAGAATAATGCCAAGTGATAATGTTGTGGAAATTATCACAACTCTTGAAAAAGCTGGTATTAAAGTTTGGTTAGATGGTGGTTGGGGTGTCGATGCTTTGCTTCGAAAACAAACCCGTGACCATGGTGATGTTGATATTGTGGTGCAAGAAATAGATCTGAAAAACCTACGTCAACTTTTAGAAAAAAATGGGTATGTAAATGTAGATCGTGGGGATACAAGCGGCTGGAATTTTGTTTTGGGTGATAAAGGTGGACACGAAGTAGATGTTCATGTAGTCACTTTTGACACTGATGGTAATGGTGTTTATGGTCCAGTCGAAAGAGGTATAAATTATCCAGCCTATTCATTTGAGGGCGAGGGTGTTGTCGGAGTGTATCCTGTTAAATGTCTTTCCGCTGATTATCAAGTCATGTCTCATACTGGTTATGAAATTGATGAGGACGATGCAAAAGACGTCTTTGCTTTGTGTAAAAAGTTTAGTATTTCTATTCCCAAAGAATATAACTTGTTAAAATGAAATCAGGCTTATTTTTAAAACAAAAATGAGAGTCACACCAAAGTGGGACTCTCGAACGGTAGTCAATTATATAAAATAATAATCACTATGTCAACATTCACCCTTACCACCAATATGTCTCCGGCCGGTGATCAGCCCCAAGCTATCAGTAAACTTGTTTCAAATCTAAAAAATAATATCAAAAAACAAACTTTACTCGGTGTCACTGGTTCGGGCAAAACTTTTACCATTGCCAATGTTGTAGAACAGACTCAATTACCAACTTTAATAATATCTCACAATAAAACTCTGGCCGGTCAACTTTATCAAGAATTCAAAGAATTATTTCCTAACAATAAAGTATCGTACTTTGTCTCCTACTACGATTACTATCAACCCGAGGCCTACATGCCCGCCTCTGATACTTACATTGCCAAAGAGGTTCAAATCAATGATTTAATTGACAAACTTCGCCTCGAGGCTACCTCAAATTTATTTTCTGGTTCTGATAATATCGTTATTGCCTCAGTTTCTTGTATTTATAATATCGGTGATCCTCGTGAATTTGGTAGTACTACTCTAGATATAAAAATTGGTGATAACTGGACTCGTCGTAATTTATTTGAAAAATTAGTTTCCTTGTTTTATACCCGATCCGAATTAGAGTTTAAACGGTCAAATTTCCGTGTCCGGGGTGAAGTGGTCGAAATCTGGCCCTCGTATGCCGATTGGATGATTGTTCTCGAATTTGATGAGGCAAATAATTTGAAAAAAATAACCGAGCGTAATCCATTTTCTGGTCACGAATTTGAATTACAGTCATATCGCCTTTTTCCAGCCAAACAATATGTTGGTGCCGGATCGGCCGATTCAAAGGAAATATATGAGAAAATAAAATCAGATTGCCGTGAGCAAGTTGAAGTTTTTAAATCTCAAGGCAAAATGTTAGAAGCTCACAGGTTGGAGCAACGAGTTAGTTACGATTTGGAAATGTTAAATGAACTAGGTTTTGTTAACGGTATTGAAAATTATTCCCTTTATTTTGAAAAAGACCGTAAAGTTGGTGACCCACCCTATACTTTAGTTGATTATTTTCACCACCTTTGGGGCGACAATTTTTTGACTGTGATTGACGAATCACATGTTACCATTCCCCAAATTGGTGGTATGTATTTTGGTGATGTGGCTCGCAAAAAAACTTTAGTTGATTTTGGTTTTAGACTATCGGCCTCATATGACAATCGTCCCCTAAAATGGAACGAATTTTATGCTCGTATCCCCCAAGCTATTTACGTTTCCGCCACTCCCTCTCAATTTGAAATTGATGAATCCAAAAATCACGTTATCGAACAAATAATTAGACCCACTGGTCTTGTCGACCCCCCAATTACTATTAAGCCAACTTTAAAACAAATTCCCGACCTAATTGCTGAAATTCAAAAACGGGTTGACAAACACGAACGGACTTTGGTTGTCACCATCACCAAAAAAATGTCTGAGGAATTAGCCCAATATTTAGGCAAAACTTTTAAAGTTGCCTATTTACATTCTGATATCGAAACTCTAGAGCGATCAAAAATATTAGATCAACTTCGCAATGGTGATTATGATGTTCTGGTTGGTATTAATTTATTACGGGAGGGGATTGATTTGCCCGAAGTGTCGTTGGTGGCAATTTTAGATGCCGGCCAACAAGGGTTTTTGCGCTCCCGTAGTGCTCTAATTCAAATTATGGGTCGGGCTTCCCGCCACGTTGACGGTCAAGTTATTTTATATTCCGATGTGGTTTCACCAGCTATGACCATGGCTATTGACGAGGTCAACCGTCGCCGAACTATTCAGCAAAAATATAATATAGATAACAATATAACTCCAGTTGGTATCAATAAATCAATTCGCCCCCAAATTATTGAAAATCCCCAAATATCAAATCTCCCACCTGACCCACTTATTGATATTGATATTACCTCTTTAACCCCAAACATGCGTAAAAATCATATCTCTAAACTCAAAAAAGAAATGCGCACCGCCGCCAGTGATTTGGACTTCGAAATTGCCATCAGAATTCGTGATAAAATTATTGAAATAGAAAAATTATAAGTTTAAAAAAACATATGGATAAATTATTTAATAGATTAGTTAAACCATTACAAGTCGCAGCTGGTATTGATGATGCAGGAAAACCAATTATTGGCGGTCAGGGTGCAAACGCAGAGAGACAGGCAAAACTTGATAGTGAACTGCCATTAGACCCTGCAGTAATTGCCGCAAGAAAACTCCTCGATGCAGGTAAAATAAGTGTTGAGGAATTTAATAAAAGAGCTAATACTCATAGATAAAGTAAAATAACCACCCGAAGACAAAGCGAATAAATTGATGTAAAATTTTTGTATGAAAATTTACATCGATCAATCATCTAAAATTGAATACACCAATAAAAATTCAGTCATCGCTTTTTCAAACCATCATAATGGGAGTGTTTTACTTAAATCGAAAGATAAAAGAGAACTTGAAAAAATATTTCGAGAAATCAATAAACCAAAACAGTTTATTTATCAAGTATTTTCAGCCATGATATGTGCTTTGATTATGCCTGAAACTAGGCATTTAAGTCAAATAATTATTGATACTGAATATATTGGTCAAGAAAATTTAATAAAAAATTATATTACTCAAATGCTTCGCAAAAAAGGGATATATTTTAACAAAAACATCATTTCGTTTAATCAAGTGGGTAGAAAGGCAATTTGTCATCAAATCGCCATCGATACATATAATCACAAAATAAAACCAACAAAAGTTATCAGTCTAAAAGAAATATTAAAATATATTTTATAAAACAAAAAAGTCGGGAGTTCTTTGAACGGGTGCACCCAGGCGATTAAGACAAAGGATTCACCGTCCCTCCCAACTTTCTTAACTAAATTTTACCACCAACCACTAAAAAGTCAAGCAAACACACCCGAAGACAAAGCGAACGAAATATTGTAAAATATAGAACCTGAGTTCAAAATCCATTCCGAACACCTGATGTAAAATTCAGGTATGCAAATACAA
>VFLE01000112.1 GCA_009885205.1 Candidatus Shapirobacteria bacterium
AGGAGGGATCTTAAGGGAACTTTGGTTCCCTTAATGCAATAGGAATAATTTCAAGGGAGAAATACGAATGCGAGCACCATTAAGTTGCATCGCACGAATATGAAAATAGCGATGTTCACAATCTTGATCATAAAATCCATCTACAATCGGCTGTCCAAGAGCAGCGCCAGTATCAGAAATCCAAGATTCGGGCATAATTTCCTTGTTTTTATTGATATTCCATTCATACCAAACGTTCTGAAAAGCGGCAATGCGATAAATAGCAAACCCATTAAATGCAGATAAACATTCCAGAAGATCGTTCTCACCACATTTATCCAATTTATCGATAATAAAAGATTTGATCTTATCTACGGCGGAATATCCATCTTGGGCATGCCAGCAACTATAAATATAGGGAGAAACAGAAAGCGCCCAAATATCATAATAGCCGACTCGATTGAAGGAAAGCGCGTCCCAATCATCACGTCCAAGATATTTTTTCAAAACGTTTTCGTCCATCAAATTCGCGCATCGATCATCCATATCAATCATAATAAAATGATCGAATCCAGGGAAATCGGTTTTTCGTATATAACGAAGAATATCATTTCTCGCGTTACTTATGTTTTGTGTTCTAATATGAGTCGTCGGGTTAGGATTTATGAGAATTTCCATTTTGTATTTTGATTTAATATCACACAGTTTACGAAGAGACATATCCTCGGATTTGTCAAACGCAATGACAATTTGATAATCGTCGAAAAGGGGGATTAATTTTTTAATGTTTTCGAATGCTGCGTCCAAGTATGTTTCGCAATTACGGACACATCCTCCAATATATACTTTCATATGTATTTATGAAAATATAAAACTCTTTAAATCGGTATTTTTTATAATACTAAAAATATTTTTTGCGGAATTCGGAAGGAGTAATAACCAAAACTCCGGCGTCTTTTGCATCTTTTACTTTCCCAGTATCCGATTCTATATCATCAGTGACAACGGCAAACGTGTTTTTAGATACAGAAGACCCCACTTTAGCGCCGACCGTTTTCAAGTTTTTTTCCAAATCCTTGTCGCGTGTTCCGCTCATCACGATGGATTTGTTATAAAGGGGGTGATTTGTATCTATCGGTGTAGTCACGGCGGTAAACCCCACCAATTTGTCGGATAATCCACACTCTTGTAGAAATGATAAAAAAGGGGGAATGTTTTCGACAAAGGCGTCGGCCGTTTTTTTGGCCATCCCTTTTACTGCTGTCAATCTCGCCTTTTTGTCCAAGGCGGATTCTGCCGAAGTCAATATATCCGGATATTCCGCAATTATCAATTCTATTTTTTTATCACTGAATCCGCGACCGAATACATTGGAAGCGGACATGAGTTTGTCCAAGGCCGCCTTGGACAATTTATCGCGTATTCCGGTGTATAATTTATCCGCGGTTTTTTCCTTAAATCCATCAATCGTTAAAAAATCGGCCTTGGACATGTGTATAATTTTGGCAATTGTGTCAAATCCAGCGGATACGATACGTGCCACATTCCCGCCACTCAAATTCTCAACTTCGATTCCCTTAAAAAATCCAGTGATATTTTTTTCTTTTACAGTTTGATCGGTGTCGTGATTGTCCAAGATGATATCTATATGAGTATCATTCCAATGATAATCGACGTCGGGCATTTTTGCGCGTTCGGCGGGAACAACCACTTCTTTGATATAGGGAATGACGTCGCCACTTCGTATTATTTTTATAATTGTTCCAACGCCAATTTTGTTTGTTTCTATAAACGAGGCATTGAATCCGGTGGCATATTCAATAGTAACCCCGCCAAGCCGTAGAGGTTCAATTTGAACGCGGGGTTTCAAATATCCGTCTTTGCTAGCATTCCATATGACATCGACCACTTTCGCTTCCGCCATTTGATCGGAAAGAACCATCTTGAAAGCAAATGCGTGGTCTGGATTCCCCGATACACGTTTGTATATTGCGTCGTTGGATACGATGACACCGTCTATCTCATACGAGTAATTGGTGCGCCAATCGACCAATTGGGTAGATAGCGCTTCATTTGACAGAACAGATACCGTTTTGCTAAGAACGGGAGTAAATCCGCTGGTTTTAAGAAATTCCATTTGCTCAGTCGGCTTTAATTCGGGTCGTATAACTTCATATGCGACAAATTCGATATCGTTCATTTTATCATCTGTGGTTTGGCGATTTACTATACCGGCAACCAAATTCCGTGCGTTGGCAAATTTGGTTTGATACTTGCTCGAAAATACGGATTTCGACATAATAAATTCCCCACGCACTACGGTGTCCGTTACCTCGCCTGGAAATTTCAAATAGGGAATGAGATGGCTAACGTCTTGTCCTATCGTGCCATTTCCGCGCGTGTAAAGTTTCGGCGTTTTTCCCGTTTCCGCAACGTACAGTCCACTCACGCCATCCAATTTGCATGATAAAACATAGGGACCCGAGTATTTTTTGGTCCACACCGATAACGTTCCGGTATCTGGTTTTATTTTGTCCATGGACGGCATTTGGAAAGGAAGAGTAACTTTGTTTTTCTCAATGGGCGCGCCTATTTCTTTTACCACTTTATTTTTTGGGTATTTTCTTTCAATAAATTCTTTTAGAATATCATATTCGTTATCGGTTAGCAGGGTGGAGTGTCCGGGCTCCAAATTGTAATAATTGTTGTTTGCGTAGATAAGCATATTATTCAGCGTATCTTCATTTACATTTTCGAGAATCGATATTCCGGTATGTTTAAACCGCTGAAGAACATTCACGATTTCTTCGTTAGAAACGACCGTATTTTGTATGTCACCTGGGCAAGGAGGGCAAGGAGGGCACGGGTTTTTTTTTGTACGGCGTTTTGGCTCTTTTACTTCCTTCATTTTTTTAGTAGCGCCATTTGTCTTTACGTCATTTTTTTCCGGTGTCTTGGTTTCTTCTAATGCGGGAATTTCGTCGGCAAGTATTTTTATCTTTTTTGGCTTGGATTCTTTTTTCTCTTTGGGTGCTTTCTGTGTTTTCTCTTTTTTCGGTTTAGGTTCTTTGGGTACTTTCTGTGTTTTCTCTTTTTTCGGTTTAGGTTCTTTGGGTACTTTCTGGGTTTTCTCTTTTTTCGGTTTAGGTTCTTTGGGTACTTTCTGTGTTTTCTCTTTTTTTTCTTTGGGAATTTTTATTTTTATTGGATATTCCAGAGATTCTGAAGGTTCTTCTTTGAGCAAAACCGATATATTTTCTATAGGAAAGGACGAAACATTTGAATCTAGCGGCACTACCGCTCGACCATCAATTCGTTCTTCGGGTTTTTTGTATTGCATCTTCAAAAATTCAAAAATAGAAGCCTCATTCAAAAATGTGTGGGAAATTTTCTCGCCCTTGTTTTTCGTCGAAATCATATGATATAATCCATGTTCATTGAGGGAATAGCCCATAGTAAGCGCTCTAGAACGCATAATGGTATTGAATATTTTGCTTCCTGTAAAATATAGTATAGAAAAAGGATACTCTTCTGGACTCGTATACAAAAAATCAATACGGCGTGCGGCATTCTTCTCTCCTGGCAAAATACCAATGACCAGACATTTGGATGGGCCGCGCGACAATACTTCCACAATAATTTTGTCCGCAATCAATTTGTCGATAAATTCTTTGAAAACGGTGCACGTTTTTCCGGTAATAATGATATCAATGTCTCCTGAATGTAATGCTCCGCGGCGAAAACTCCCTACAATTTCAAACGCGTTTTTGTCAGAGGGATCAGAGTGAGAGACAATCTCATCAAACGTTTTTTTGAATATGGATTCATATTCTTCGATTTCGCTTCGAGGGATCCTTTTCATAATATCTTCGTAATATTTGAGACCGACCTTTTGTATGGCGTTTAGAACTGAATCTTGGTTTTTTCTTAAATCTTCTATTGTGGTTATTCCTTTTTCCACAATATCTTTGGCTTTTTTGGGTCCCACGCCATATATATCGGAAAACAAATTGACTGGATTATTTCTTTCGCGTTCTAATAGTCCCAATGTTCCGGTATTTACGAATTCTTGTAATTTTTGTAAAATGGTGGACCCGATCCCTGGTTTCCCTTTCAATATAGTTTGCCAATTCGATGGCGTTAGATTTTCCGATAAAATCATTATCGTCTCTTGGGCTTTTTGGTATGCCTTCGCCTTGAATGGCTCGCCTTTTTTTTGAAGAAGAGACGTCAATTGGTCGAGAAGTCCCACGAATTTTTCATTGAGACTTTCTTCCGATTGGATGGTGGTGGGATTTTTGATTGGTTCTATATTTTTTTTCGTAACGCGATGTTTTTTTTCTCCGGTCGCCATTTTTTTGATTTTAATATTGTATGTTGGTTCTGTTTCCATGTAATATTACTATTTACTATATACTAACATTACATATTACACCGACGAAGAATTACACCCTTAAATATCAAGCGAAATGGGAACATTTTGAAGACATAACATCCCTCTCCCGTAATCCGTATGAGATTTCTCAATGTTGCTCCAATTTGCATATTGTATGATGGTAGGAGGAGTCAAAAAATACCATTCATCAGACCGTTGCAATTTTTTCCAATACGCGTCAATTGTATAGGCCCATCTGTTTCCGGTTTCCATAAAACCGGCTAAACCGTCTTGGAAATTCTGTAAAAGAGTATTCATATATCTTTTGGGAACGATGTAACCCGTGGTGGTTTGTGATTCATAAACTCGCGCGTAAAATGGCTCGATCTGTTTATATGATTCTCCGCTGCTTGAATATACAACACCGCCAATCATTAAAAGATCCCATTGTTCGGGAGGTGATTGGGTGAAATTTTCTAGACTCGATAAAAAAATATCAGGACGAGTAAATGTGATATCATCCTCGCATATAAACACATATTCATATCCTCTCTCTATTGCCAATTCTAGACAGCGAATATGACTTTTGGAACACCCGATAGCGCCGTCGTTTTCCACAATTGCATCGAATCTTTCAAACGGCGTATGAATCTTTTCGAATTCTAGCGTCGCATGATGTAAACGATCAGCGCGATCCGCCATATTGATGACAAATGTATGTTTTAATAAATCCATAATATATTATGTGTATAAAGTAAAACAACTCTATATATTTATTTTGCACGAAAATCAAAATAAACGGAATATTATAGAAAGACTAATGAAAATCGGCATTTTAATACCATCTACGTCCAATGGGCGAAATTGGACCTCTTCGTTAGAATCTTATTTATATAGTCTTACTCTAAAAACGTTTTTAATCACGTATAACCAAGAACATAGTTACAAGTTTTATATTGGAATTGATAGGGGAGATAAAATATACGATAATCCATCGCAACAGCAACATATTTATCGATTCATGAATATTATGAAAAATGTAGAGATTGAATTCGTACATATGGACGGGATTCCCAAAGGACACCTGACAAAAATGTGGAATCGGCTTTTCCAAAAAGCGTATGATGAGAATTGCGACTATTTTTTCCAATGTGGAGATGACATCGCGTTTAGAACAAAGGGATGGATAAATGATTGCATAATAACTCTGGAAAATAGTGCCGGGATCGGAATGACGGGTCCAATCAATAACAATCCGGCAATTTTAACACAATCGTTTGTTTCTAGAAAACATATGGAATTATTCGGATATTATTTTCCAGAAGAAATTGTCAATTGGTATTGTGACGATTGGATGAATGAAGTGTATATAAAATTGCGGCGATTTTATCCATTGAAAAACCACTTTTGCGAAAATTTAGGCGGGAATCCAAGATATAATGTGAACAATGATACTACTTTTTTTTCGGATAATGGGAAAAGGGAAAAACTGAGAGAAAAATGCACGGAAATTGTAAAGCGTGACTTGGAACGCGGTATACAAAAAATAAATGGCCACGCAGATAAATGAATTACACCTCTGCACATTCAAAACGCCCACTTCGTGGGCAGTTATGAGTGAGCAAGGTGATGCTGATTGCGCATTTAAAATGCGCAATGGTGTAAAAATTCTCGTTTTTATTGGTTTCAATTTAGGTGAAAATCTATGGTTTCCCTCGGTGCCAATCAGTCCTTTTACACACTTATTATTTATTTTATTTTTA
>VFLE01000026.1 GCA_009885205.1 Candidatus Shapirobacteria bacterium
CTCCTGAATGATTACATACGGCGTACAAATCATATACATATTGTCTTGGATTATACCCACTCACATATTTTGACAATTCCATATTTTCCAAGGGGCAATCGATTAGGTCTTGGATTTTGCGCTCCCCATCCGGCGAAAATCGCTTCAAAGTAATTACCAGAATCTTGGGGAAATTCCAAAAAGTAATCCGCTTTTTCACGGATTCTTTTTCTCCCGTTTTTTCATTCAACCATGCGTTCTCCCCATCCATGATCTCGGCCGAAGTAAAAGCATCGAAACATTCCATCAAGGTTGCATTTTTTTTAGGGATAGGAAGGTCCAAGATGAAAAAACTTTCGGGCTTTGTTGTATGCGAAATCTTACCATCTAGCGTCATAAGCTCCGAAACATAAATTCCATAAAATAATTCCATAATCTCAGAATATTCTTTTGTATATGTGTCTTGTAACATTTTGTAACACGCAATCGCCATTTTGTCCACGTTATTTTCCGGGTTCCCCATAACTTTCATCGTAATGGGTCTTGACACGCTATTATGAATACACTCAATCATAAAAAGCAGGAATTCGGGCATATCATTTTGCGCCCATCCCGTAAACAGTTCTCGGTTTTTTTCGACGGCAAGTTGCTGGACATAATAAACATATCGATTTGGCGAAACTGTCCCATTGTTTTTCCACATAATCTCGCGCAAATCATTCCATTCTTTTGTAATAATAGCGTCTGTTGTGTTTTTCTTTAACGATTTTTCGCATTTATTCGATGATAAAAATTCGGTAAGTTCGTATGTATGACTAAGAGCCTGCATACAAGAATTCAAAAAACACGTATTTCCTAAATTGGTTAATCCGGTATGACCTTTTTGTTTATATTTGTCCATTTTTATCGATAAATATATTTACGTATAATGATTTATAAAGAAATAACTTTATATTCTATTTAGGAATTCAATATGTCTAGCCGTATAGTTAATGATTCGATTCAATCCATTTTGGGAAATTATTTACGTAATTATTTGCACACTGGAACTACGAATATCGGAACTAGACAAACTTCGACTAGAGGAAGGAATATAAATGAAATATTAGAAGATATATCTGATGATTATAATCATAACATACATGAATATAATCGCAATATGAGCACCATTCTATCGCTTCTTCGCGCAGATGGAGCAAATGTCGCTCCGTCTATCCCAATAAATCCGGCGGGTATTTTTATGAACGCGTCCACGTCAAACTCAAATGCCAACCGGCAAAATTTTCGCAATGACGTTGCGCGACTTACCATGACATATGGTTTTACGGAAGATATGATTTCCGAAAATCCGACAAATGATCCCAACGCAAATTTATGCCCGATTACCTTGGAATCTTTTGAAATTGGCGACGTTATTTGTGAAATACGCGGATGCAATCACAAATTTAAACGCCCCGCATTAATGAACTGGCTTCGACGTAACGATCGATGCCCTGTATGTAGATATAATTTGTTTAACCCTGAAGTTGACACATCGGGAAATATTCCTGCACCCCCTACTGAAACTGTATCGGACCCTTCTGGAAATATAGGGAGTGCAAACAACGTACGCCCCGCGTTTATGCAAATTATCCAAAATATAATGCAAAATCCGAATATTGAATCGCTCTTGGACGGATCGGGGAATTTATTGTACGAATTTGAATTTCCCATTTATAATTTTTCGAGCGGCGAAGACATTCCGGATCAAGGCGGCGTTGAATAAAATAGTTTTCGCCAAATTAAATGCGGATTGTATAAATAATATAAAATTCCGTTTTCATCGTAAATATAATCGTCTTGTTCGTTCACATAATAAATAGGATATTCTGCTGTTGCATATACCGGATAATATCCATAATAATAACCACCACCGCCACCGCCTCCA
>VFLE01000047.1 GCA_009885205.1 Candidatus Shapirobacteria bacterium
ATTTTCTAAAAATAGGGTTCGTCTTCAATCTCTATCTAGTCAAACGGCTAATTCAAACGGTCAGATTATTGTCAGATTACCAAGTAATACAATGCTAAATATGGCTTCTCTAACAATGACGGGGTCCGTCCGTGCCTCTATCACAGGAGCAGCTGCAACTGAAGGAATCGCATTACCTACAAATTTGGATTATTCCTTTATTGAATCAGTTTCTTTAATTTCTAACGGTGGTATTATTAGCCAGCCTTTTTTAAATTATAAATTAATCGCTAATGTTTTAAATGACGTTTATGGGGGTGATGAAAAAATCAGTAACAGAAACGGATTACAGGGGTCTTTACCTTCTCAATTAATTAATTACTCAGTAATCGCTGCGCTGGCGGGCGGTGCAGCAGCTGCATATACGCCTTTTTCTATTAATTCGTGGGTGTCTGCTACTCAATCCATGCAACCAAGTTATATAAATACAAATCTTTTAGGTGATTTAGAACTTCGTATAACTTTAACGGATAACTCTATTTTACAATCGGGAAATATTACAACAGGGGCATCAGTTGCTGATTTGCAAAACCGTTGTAATTGGGACATGAAAGACATCAATTTTTATATTGAAACTGCTTCAGTTCAAAATACTATTTTAGAGCAAGCTGTTGATGCTAAACTTGCTGCGGGGGATCCACTTATTATACCTTTTGAAAATGTTTTTTCATTTCAACAGAACAATAGCGGGGGAAGCTTTAATCAACGTTTTTCGGTATCATCTCAAAGTATTAATAAAATTATAGCTGTTACACAATTAAATGCGGATGTTGTTAATGATGGAACCCAGAAAAAATGGATTAATGGAGTGCCACAAGCATTACGTAGAAACAGCAACACAGCAACACAGTGCCAATTTTCAGTCAATAACCAATATTCTCCAAATTATTTAATTAATTCAGAGCTACAGCAGGGTTTTGATTTTTCAATTGTTGGTGCTGGTAATGTTTTCACCATAGCAAATATTAAGGATTACCGTGCTTCAAATGGATTAGTTGAAACTTTAGCAGCACTTGATACGCCTGATTATGATTATGATACGTCTCATCACAAATTAACAAGCACAACGCAAATGCCTTTTGAATTCTTTGGTGGTGGTATAATTGTTAATGCAGCAGGACCTCCAGCCACTACGACACCAGTAGTTGGTGCTAGTCAGCCTATTGCCCCTATTATCGTATCAGAAAATACTTTTTGGGTTCCATATGTTTATCAGTCAGGATTAGACACGTATTTAAATGATAAATATGTCGTTGCTACATCTTTTGATTTAGCCTGTGACCAGTCTCGCCTCTTATCGGGTATCAATACGTTAGGCTCTAACAGTCAAATGTTTTATAATGTTATCGGTAGTACCGGTGCTGCATCCGTTTCTACGGTTTTTGTTTTATGTACTTCTACTATTCAAGTAAGAGCAGGAGCACAGCTTACAATAATTCAGTAAATATTCGGGCTTGCCCGTGATTCCTGTAATATATATTTATAATATTTAATTTAATTTTATATTATAATTATATTTAGTTTGTTATCCATTGTGCCCCCGTGTTATTCATTTCTTTTATTAATTCATTTAC
>VFLE01000025.1 GCA_009885205.1 Candidatus Shapirobacteria bacterium
AAAAGGAAGAAGAGGAAGAAAAGGAAGAAAAGGAAGAAAAGGAAGAAAAGGAAGAAAAGGAAGAAAAAAAAGAAGACATAGATCATTTAGAGGAG
Source organism: Candidatus Shapirobacteria bacterium (assembly GCA_009885205.1). GTDB lineage: Bacteria > Patescibacteriota > Microgenomatia > UBA12405 > UBA12405 > UBA12158. The sequence goes on from VFLE01000025.1 coordinate 96, forward strand.
AATATCACTTTGCATTTGAATGATCATGAAGAACCAACAGACCGAGATTTAGGCTTGGACGATATTTTAGAAAACGACGATTTAACCATTCATAATTCCGATTCTGATTCTTTAGCGGAATTTGATTTAACGCTGGATACTGTGCCAGAATCGGAAACCATTTCATTAAAACCAAGAAACGATGTGCATTACGAAATGTATAGACAGGCGAGGAAAAAAGCCCGAGCTGCTAAAAAAATGGCGCTTTCGTCTTATTTAGAAGCAAAACAAATAAAAAATGCATATATGCTGGACGATATATTGGATAGCGATACGGACAGTGATCTCGACGATGTCGAATTAGAGTAGATAGATAGATCAGAGAACCAAATGTCATAAATTCCCCTTTTACATTTTCTCTTTGGGGGAAGGGTCTGTGTCTTAATTTTGACACCCCCTACCCCCTACCTAGTTTAGGAAAATCACGTTCATTTGCCAAATTCATTCCAAAATAATTTTATCCACCGTTTGTATAAACGAAAGAATGTTCAAGTCACTTTCTAATTTTACCAAGTCCAATGGAATGTGGATTTTTGTAATTATTGTCGTTCTATTCGTTATTTGGGTACTTATGTCCTATTCGAATAACAAGAAGATGGTAAAGGATACTTTCCAAGACAGCAATTCTCCCACATACGGATCTTCCATGAGGAACGCAGCCCCCGTATCTTCGGCGAGTGCTCCTATTTTAAATACCTCTTCCCCCGTTGCCCCGAATGCGGTATCTTCATCTAAAGGACAACCCGTAGCAAATCCCCAGGATTTATTGCCCAAGGATAAGAATTCCCAGTGGGCGGCGTTAAATCCCGTCAACAATGGTAATCCCCAAATCCCCGACCTTCTCCAGGCCGGAAACTTGATCGGATTAGATACCATCAGCAGCACATTGAAGATTGCGAATCTCCAATTGAGATCCGATCCCGTTATTCCTCGCAAGGATGTAGGACCTTGGAATCAGAGTACAGTGGAGCCCGATTTGGGTCGTGTTCCTCTCGAAATTGGTCAGGGACAACCCTAAATTATTTATGTGAATATAATAAACAAAAGTATTGGTTATTATATGCAAAATCAAAATATACAGTCACATGTTTTTCCGAATGGATTTCGCTTAATACATGAACGCCCAAATAACACATTAGGCATTTGTTCTATCCATATTTTTTTGGATTTTGGTTCGGCACATGAAACCGATGAGTATCGCGGCGCTGCACATTTCATAGAACACATGTGCTTCAAAGGTACAAAGCGGTTCCCCGAACCCACCGATATTTATGAGAAATATGACAAAATAGGGGCGTACATAAATGCCTTTACCGAAAAACGTTACACAGTATACATATGCAACTCGACAGATCCATATTTAGAAAATTGTATTTGTTTATTTGCGGATATGATGTTAAATTCCACATTTAAGCCGGCCGAATTTAAGAAAGAGCAGCACGTTGTTATGGAAGAAAATATTATTGAATCGGATGATTCCGCCAAGATTTTGGAGAAAGAGACTGGCACTGTTTTATACAAAGGAAGTTCTTATGAATATCCGATTGATACAATGGATTATCATAAGAACAGCAAATTTTCGTATAAAAATATTGTAAAAATGCACCGATTATTTTATCGCCCAGAACGAATGATTTTGAGCGTAGTTTCGAACGTTCCCTTTAAAAAAATAGTGAAAATGCTTGCTTTATCTCCTTATATAAAACCTGTTGCGAAATATGCAGTTGAAAGACCATCGAAAGAATCGATCGGTACCGAATTGCGAAAACATTCTCTTTATTACCAAGACATCGCGCAAACCGAAATTATATATAGTTTTCATAACAAACCAAATTCCAATACGACTCATTTGAACGTGTCGTTTCGCGCATGTGATCAATATTCGACAGATCGATATACGTTGAATATGTTGAAATACATTTTAAGCGGATCATTTGGTAGCAAACTTGCGATTCTTTTTCGCGAAAAACACGGAATTACGTATAATTCTTTTTGTTCGACCACACATTATGAACACGCGGGAGATATTACCATCTGTATAAAGGTGGACAAAAACAAAGTACTGAAAAATGGTAAAGCTCCGGGCGTTTTACCATTGTTGATTGGGTTATTGAACGAATTATTGAAAAAGGGGGTATCGAGAGAAGAATTGGAAACATCGAAGAAAAATATGCGCGGAAAACAAATATTAGAATTAGAATCTACGGAAACCCAATGTCAATATAATGGGAGAGAGTTATTGCTTTATTCGGATGTTTCGAAAATAGTTCCGTTGAAAAGAGTATACGACGTGCATTATAGCCCGATTACTTTGAAGAATATACACGACGTTATCAAACAATATATCAAAAAAGAGGGGATGGTAGTTTGCATGGTGGGAAGCGATTTGCCGTCAAGACAATTAGTAAATGCGGAATGTCAACGGCTATTATAAAAATATCTAGCGATAGTATAGAAATGGACAAGTTGGATATATTTGCATACGTAATTATTTTTCTCGTCATTGGACTATGCGTTTATATGTATCTCGATTCGGACGCATTTCAATTAAAATGCATTGTGTCGACGGTGGATGGTAATAAATATTGTGTGAGAGAACGCGCCAAGCTGCAGGAAGCAGCCGATTTACTCGCGACGATAACAGATAAGTGTAACAAATTAGTGAGGTATGTAGGCGATAAATATCCAAACGAAGAAAATGTACAACGTTTAGTCAAAGGATTTCATCCTCAGAAAGTAATGGAGACGTTGCCGACGAGCGAATACACTGCGTACAGTGAGAACAAGGGCGAAAAGATTGCGTTCTGTTTGAACAAGTCGCGAAAGGGTGAGACAAATATGATTGATGAACATACGTTAATGTTTGTTGCGATACATGAACTTTCGCATGTGGCGACTAAATCGATTGGACATAAGACCGAGTTTTGGGATAATTTCAAATTTTTGTTGGAAAATGCCAAGGACGCGGGATTACATAATCCGGAAGATTACAAAGAAAATCCGACGGAATATTGCGGAATGAAAATACATGATAATCCTTATTTTGATACGTAAAATAATATATTTAGTAAATATATAGAATATGAACTTAAATTCTGATAATATCTCGGATAACGATCTGTTTAAATTCGCAAAATATTTACAAGAACATTCTGATTTACACAACAAAATGGAAAAAATATGGGGCAACGCTGAAGAAAAAAAATCATCTATAGCTGAATTTTTGGAGAGTCTTGATACTTTATACCTACCCGGTGATATAAAAAGTACTATTGGACAATTTTACAAAAACCACCTAGAAGAAAATGAAAAGGATCTCAAAAAGGCTGAGGCCTCTACAAAGCTTACAGAATGTATGGAAAAAGCAAAAGACGATCCAAAACAATTGAAGTCTTGCACCAAGACCTATAAAGACACTATAGCCGGTGGCAAAAGGAAAAGCGCCAAGGGAAAGAAATCCAAACGTAAGAACAGAAAAGGCCGCAAATCGAAGAAATTCTACTTTTTTTAGATGAGGTTCTTTTTGAAAACAACACCGCGTTTGGATTTTTCTTTTTCACAAAAAAGAAATATACTATTTAACGAAAAAAATAATATATTTATACATTCATAATCGATTGCATCGAAATCGTTCTTTTCGGCGGAGGCCGTTTCATTATTTTAGAGGGAACCGGCGTATTGACCGGACTAACGGCAGAAGCTCGCGATAAAACGTAATGTGGTGTTGAAGTACTCGATGCAAAAAGAGGAATCTGACTATATCCATGTTGCGACAAATACGTACAAATATTTCTGTGCAAAGTGATAAACGGAATGCTATGACCACTTGAACGCAGGCATTCAAGAAACGCGCGTGTAAACGCTCCCACATAAGTTTTTGTCACAGAGTCATATGTGTCAGCGCTAGTTTGATCATCCTTGCATCCGCTAAACATAAATATGTTTTTATTTGCCAAAACCGATGAATTTATATGCGTACGATTATACGAGTTTGGAAAACATTCAAATGACCAAGGAAGATCACACACCGATCCACTATGACAAGAGTCGAATAATAAAATACCTCTACATTTGATCAACTTCACCAACCGGTAAATATCATCATCTACTAAAACGCCATTTTTCATAAAATCAACGGGAACAATAACGTCATCGATGTCTTCATCTTTAATTTTTTTCACATCAGGAAGTTGTGCACCATGACCACTATAATGAAACCATATTTCTTCTAAACTACCGGATTGCATAGCCAGTGTGTACAAATTGTTTATGATATTCATTCCAGTAGGAAGACCTTTTGCTTTTATAATTTTAGGGTCGTTGCTGTCATGTAACATCACAATATTGGCGGGGTTATATCCGTACGCATCAATTAACATATTGCGCATATTAATAATATCGCCAATACAACCATTTAATTTATTGGGTGTATTGTAGTAGTTAATGCCAACTAGGAGAGCCGCTTTCGTCATATATATAGACAAGATATATTATTTATAGTGTTCGTCGGTGTATTTTGGTTTATTTACCTGACGCACTAATACTATTTGAAAAATTCATCCCCCGCATAGTATCCGGAAAACTATATACATCAAGATTCGAAGAATTGCTATGACGTTGAAACCCGGATGAACGTTTCATCGACTTGTTGCTTTTACCCGAGACGCCGGTAGAACTCTCTCTTTTTCTTCTAGACCGAACCACTTCAGGTGGACTGCGTGCAGTAAACTCGATTCTACTAGGCGAACCTTTCGTTTCTTGTAATTTTTCGCAAAGAGTTTCTGGAACAGTTTCACGTTTCCCTGGCGTCTTTACTGTCTTGTATTTTTCTCTCTCGCTTATACTACATTCAATTTCTCTCGAATAATATGCGTTTAATGCGGCTGTAATTGCGGTATACGTAGGCTTCGCGCTCGGTGTCAATACAAATATACTTGAATATGTATTTTTAATTTTAGATTGTCCATCACGATCGAATCGCGTTTTGTTATACATATACTCAATCGAAAGAATAAACGATAGAACCAGTTTTACATAATTTATATCAAACGTCGAAACGTTGTGTTGTATTTTGGGAGATATTTTGAAATCGCGGTTTTTATCAAAAAAGGAACGTATCACAAAAAAATCGATGGCAAATTGGTGTGCAATTTTTCGTTCAAGTAAATGTAAACGATCGATGCGTAAAATTCTACCAAAATCAATAATAAGTATTTTGTTCGTTTTTGTATCCACCAATACATTTTCCCCATGCAAATCGCAATGAACAATCTTGCATTCATTAAACAATCGGATTATCTCAATAATCACATCCCCGCATAAGTGTAGTTGCTCGGGAGATGGAGGTATTCCATTATATCCCGATATTTGCATGGTCGCCGGATTGACAATCGACTGCTTATCAAACGCGGTATAAAACGATTCGAATGTTACTGCCGATTCCATAGTAATCATTCCCAATTGACAATCGCGCGTTTCAGTTAGCATCTTTGTAATATATGAAATCATATTGCGCGATTCATCGTCTATCGCCTTTTTTTCCAGGGCTCGCAAAAAAGGAACAGAAGAATCAATGCTCGTAAAATGCGACAAATCGATAAGCGCCGGACATATTGGTTCTCCTTTAGATAATGTTTGTTCATATATTTCACTTTGCGCAATCGCTTCATCGCGAAAATCGTTTACGTATTCCATTTCTTTACGTTTGGATTCTGTAAGAATTGGTTGATAATCTGGCAACATTAATATGCGGTCGCTTTCTATACCTCCGGTATACAAAATCGCCATTTTTATTACCAATGTGTCTACCGGAACATCAAAAGTGCGGTTTGTCTTGTTTAATCCATAAAACTCGACTTTGTCGGATTTTAATTCTTCTACATTTATCTTAAATATAAACCCTTTGATTGATGAAAATGAAACGCATGAAATTTTACATCTTTTATGTTTAATCATTTTTACAATAGAATCGAAATTATCCGATCCGGGATTTTTATTCACAACACCCCCTTTCAGCATACCGTCTTTACATACAATTAGAAAAAAGAATGGGAAATAGATCAAAGAATCAACGCATTATATATTTGTAAAATATATATCAACATATCGAAATATGGAAATAGAAACACAAAATATACCGACTCATGAAATATTCAAAATCCACGTATTTGATGCGACTGGAATCGTAAAAAAAATATATATTTTTTGTGCCAATCAAAAAAACGCTTCTCATTTGCCCGAATTGTTTAGCGAATTGGAATTGGCTCTCCATGAAACAAACGGAGTAGAATATATTTTTTCAGAACAATTGATACACCCCGATGATTCTATACGTATTACGAAAAAAAAGATAGTGAACGAACTGGGTGTAAAAAATGTATCGTATAATGAGCTTTATTTGTTTGGGTTTTTTCAATCTTCTATTGATATGAAAGAAATATATCAGTCCGTCACGGAAAACGAAAAAAAAGAGCTAACACATGCACATTTTTCTCAATTGGCTTTAAATATAAATGTATCGGCGGATATAATATCAAGAATAGATTTGGACCAAGATGTATATTCGTATGATGACTGTATGGAATTACAGCCGCCCGAGAACCGAGCATTTATAAACAAACCGATTGGTGTACAATTCCATAATAAATATGATTATATGTTTTCCGCCAATCCGTTTCATATAAATCCCCGTAATGCAACGTTGTTTGAGATTTCCACCAAAAATCAATTGCTCGCGTTCGAAAATCATCTTATTTTGACATATGGAAAAATGGAATCAAACAATATTTTTGTATGCGAAGCTGCGGTTGTGTTTGAATTTGCGGCCAAGGCGGGTATAGAACAAGACTATGTATGTGAATTGTATTATCCTGGATTATATAGCGAAAATATTAAAACCGCAGAGCAATTAAATGAGGAAAAGGCGGGATTGTTAAAAGAAACCGCCGACTCTCTTACTGCATCTACCTTGCAATTTTATAAGACGGTGGATGTATTTCATGAAATATTTTGGTCCAAGTCTGCTGAACTGAAATATACGCAAAGGGGTATTTCGAAATATATCATTGTTATGAAATCGTCCAAGGAGGACCATCCTTTCCCCTTGGAAATTTTATTCAAAAATATGCACGCAACCAAAGAAATGCCGTTTATCAAATACAATCCGGGAAGAGGGCGTGAAAATATTTATCGATTGTATTCCGATAGAATTTCGAAAAATGGGAAAAAAATACCCGTGTTACAAGAATCCATTATTATGAAAATGAAACGCGAAATTGGAAAAAAACGGCAAATTTCCATTTATTTACAGCATAAATATAATGAAAAGAATTACAATGTGATTGTCACATTTGATTCGAATGCGAAGATCCAGATCGAGGGGGAATTGAGCACGCCCTTATTAAAATCGGATTTCGAAGAATTTATTTCGACTGCACTGAATCCTATTATTTTGATGGCAAAAGATTATCTTTATTCGTCTGGGTATACATTTCATCGGTTTTCAACACTCAACGATGAGTATATTGAATCCTGTATTTTAAAATATGTTGCGCTTTTACAGGTGGACAAAAAGGTGGACTTGGACAAATATGCGGGATGCATTCGAAGCGTGTTTGATATTTTGTCTACCGATGTATCTGACAAAGGCGCAGTTATGCGGTTCAAGCGTGTTGAAAATTTCAAAGAAATGGACCAGCAACAATCTCTCATTACAGAGACATATCAGCGCACGAATAATTCATTCGAGGTTTTACAAGTATTAATGGATACGTATAATATTTCGAGAGAAGAAGCAGAAATGAGACTCGCTACTTTCTCATCGGAACATGAACAACTTCGCGGAAAATTCTTGGAAAATCCGGGATTTCCGGTTGTTATGAAAATGATCCCGTTTAAAAATGAGGTGTCTGTTGAAATCGATGAGATTGTTTCCATCAATTATATTGATATTTTGCACGTATATATTGATAGCATTTTGCGTATTACGCAAGAAATTCGAAGGGGGGATTTTATATTGGGAAACAAAGTTCGTAAATTATGTTCCAAGGAGACGAAATTTAAAGAAAATGACGATGCGTTTGGCAAAGAGAATATTGTGGCGTCCAGTGGAATAAAAAACGCCACCGAGTTATTCGCAATTCAACCAATTCAATTCGGAAAGGAAGATGAAGTAGTAGATGATGACGAAGAAGTAAGGGGGATGTATTTTGATGATGATTTTGATTATGAACAAGATGAAATTGCTGAAGATTTGGAAGGAATCCAAGAAGAAAAAGAAGAAAAAGAAGAAGAAGAAGAAAAAGAGGTGGAGGGTGGCGGCAAGGAAGAAGAAGGAGAAGAAAAACAAGAAGAAAAACAAGAAGAAAAACAAGAAGGAAAAGGCGACGAAAAA
>VFLE01000209.1 GCA_009885205.1 Candidatus Shapirobacteria bacterium
TTATCCCGATATTGTCGTGACTGTAATCCTGCATTACAAAAAGCCATCGCTTTAGCTAAAGAAAAAAATTTTTTTGGTGAAGCAAAACAAAATAGGAGTGTTACAGATTTGGTTTTAAGATTTAACAAAGGAACAGTAAGAGTTATAAACGGAGTATTATCATCTACAATAGCAACAAAATAGTTTTTACAACCTTGCTCTTTTGGCAATGTCAGATTGATACTTGTTTTTAAAAAAGAGTTATACTGGTTTATTGACATTTAAAAAACAGATTAGTGAAAAATGTGTTGGATGTATGGCTCTATGTGGGGAAAACACCAATAATATAAATACTAACCGAGCGTGCATTGAAGTTGTTTATAGTCCCAAAATTAAAAAAATAAAGGAAAATATAAAATCTTTATTTATTTTTCCTGATGAAAATAAAAAAATAGGGGCAGCAATATTGAAAGAAATAGTTCCAAGACCAAAAGAATACAATATAATAGCTAAGGTAGAAAGAGGATTTTTATATAAAAGAGTAAATATTATTGGAGAATTTGGATTTTGGGTTTAAAGTCGGGCGCGTTTGGCGATGTCGGATTCGACGATAGCGAGGGGACGACCATACTTGAGTGAAGATAATTTTTTGATCATTTCCGCCATCTTGGGATTGCCGGGTTTTTGTTTCTCGACGGCCGCTACCTTGACCGAAAATGGAGGTTTGGGGGTACCATTGACTAAAGTTTTTAAATAAATTTCGCCTGTTCCTAAATTTAATAAATCGTGTTCGCCAAAAGTAGGTTGAAACTGATGAGATAAAAAGCCAGCGTCAGAAATACCAACACGGAAGGAGCAAATAGAGCCGACATTGCCAAAGACAGCATTTTTGACTTCTTCATCCATTTGGGAAACGAACTGGTTGGCGACAGTTAAATTTAAATGATATTTGCGAGCTTCGGAAAGAATTATGGCAAAATCCTGAGTCGCAAAATTTTGAAATTCGTCAACATATAAATAAAAATCACGGCGATTGGCTTCGGGGGTATCTTGACGACTCATGGCGGCAATTAAAATTTTTGGGATTAAGACTAAACCAAGAAAGGCTGAATTTTCCTCACCAATTGTTCCTTTGGCTAAATTAATAATTAAAATTTTGCCGTTATCCATGGCCTCGCGGAAATTAAAAGATGAAGTTGATTGACCAATAATGTTACGCATCATGGTGTTGGTAATAAAGCGGCCAAATTTGGAAACGATGTAGTCTAGGACTTCGGATTTATGGAAATCGTTAGTCTGAGCAATTTGGTCAGTCCAATAACGCCTAACCATAGGGTCTTTTACCTTGGGCAACAAATATTGGACATAGGACGGGTCGGTGAGACAACGGACAATTTCGATAAAAGTAGCACCGGGTTCGGACATGACGGTCAACATAATATTGCGAATGGCGTGTTCAAAACGAGGACCGACGATACCGGTTTTGTATGGATCGTAAAGCTTGTACATCAAATTGATGATGGAGGAAGTGACAAAATCTTTTTGATCATCACGGTCACATTCCATAACATTGAAACCCATGGGGCGATCGGTTTGAGAGGGGTCAAAATAAATGACATCATCAACCCGCTCGGGAGGAATACGCTCTAAAATACTTTCATAAGTATCATGAGGATCAATAAAACAGACGCCTTTGCCAGCTTTAATATCTTGCAATGCCATGTCAGCCAGCAACCACGATTTACCCACACCAGTTTGGCCGACAATATAAAAATGACGTTGGCGGTCGGAATCGGTCATACAAAATTTGGTATCAACCCCGCGATAAATATTGTCACCAATGTACAAACCCGTCTGAGGAGCATCGGTGGGAGCAGGGGCTTTTTTGGCCTTGAGCCAATGTAAATTTGGAGTTTCAATGGACTTGTTGGGTAAATGAAAAATAGAAGCAATTTCGTCAACTGACAAAATGGTCATGCCTTTGTGCCAAAAAATGACGGGGTATTTGTAAATAAAATCGTCGACAAAGAGTGAATTTAGGCGAATTTTGCGACTGGATAATTTATTCCAAGATGATTCAAACTGAGTAAAACAAGCTTTTAAATTGCCCATGTTTCGTTTGGCCACGTCGCGGTCGGGGGCAATAGAAATGAGACGCAAAGCCGTCTCGAAACCGGTTTTGCCAGATTTACTTTCGATGGCTTCAAGCTGACGGGCATCAACTTTGTAGCTGGCCTTTTCGGCATTGCTTTCGGATTTTTTGGTGGAGCTAATAAAACCTTTGCCAGCTTTGGACCAACTGCCATCGGTGGGGCTTAAAACCATTTGGATAGCCATGGTTTCACCGGTGCTGAGTTTAGATAAGACCGAAGTTATGGAAGAAAGTGGATCGATGGGAATTTCTTTGTAGGTTTTAATGGGGTAGAAAGGAGATTTTTTTTGACCTAGCCATGAATACTCGACATGACCACTTTCAAAAAAAATATTGGGCTCATCAACAGGGCGTATATCGGCACCAGCATAAACAGAGTAAAATTGTTTTTCAACCAAATCTTGGTATTTTTTGGGGATACAAATATAAAATTTGATATCGTCATGAGTCCCAATAATTTCGAGGGAAAAAGACGGTTGGGAATTAAAGGCCCCTAAAAATTTAAATTTTGGTGAGCGATAAAGGGTGCCTAGGGAGGCCAATATATTTTCGGTAGCATCGATTTTAATTTCATTGTCTTGAGGGACAGCTATTAAAAGAGTGACTAAATCAAGTGAGTGTTTTTCCCTGTCTTTCCACCTATACCATAGGGCGAAAAAATAATAAAATACCCAAAGTAAACCAAGAACTAAGATACTGATAATTAGTAACCAGATGAAATTGATAAAAATAATAAAAAAGTTTTCAGGAATCATCGGGTTTAAAGGAGACGTGACTTTCTTTTAACTTTATTTCACGAAAGAAAAAAACTGATAGCCAGTGACCAACATCATCGAAACTTTTTTTGAAACCATCAATAAAGGTGGTGCGGGTAATGGGAATATTTATTTTGGGGTTTTGAGAATTGATAGGTGACAACTGTGGCTGACCTGATGGATCAAAAGTTGGGGTGGCAACGGGATCTTCCTCGATTTTTTGGAGAAAGGATTTTAGTTCGCGAGGGACAAAAGCCTCGGGTTTTTTTAAATCGACAATAACTTGGCGTGTTTCGACGCTATTTTCGACAACGGGAGATTCAATAACTTTTTCTAAACTTTCTTTAATTTCTGGCATTAAAATAGTATAGCTTAAAGCTCGCGATTTGCCATATACTCAGAAATACCAGCGATAAAATCGACCGCTTCGTTATTACAATTTAAGTCACGCAATTTTTGGGCGGTGATTACGGCTTTTTGTGCTAATTCTCGTGATATTTTTATAGAGTAATCAAGAGAACCACTATTTTTTATGGCTTGTTTGGCCTTAGTTATATCCGCCTCAGGCGCGGACCTGCGGCCCCAGACTTTTTTTAAATCAGCAATCTGCGCTGATGTACCATCGGTTAAAGTTTTTAATATTAATAATGTTACTTTGCCTTGGAGTAAATCAGAGTTGGCCGATTTGCCAGTTTTTTCTGGGTCACCAAAAACACCCAAAATATCGTCTTGTAATTGAAAAGCGACTCCCCCATCCATGGAATAATCAGTCAAAACACTTAAAACATCGTCGCCGAGACCTGCCAAAATTGCGCCAATGTATAGGGGGTTTTCGTAGGTATAAATGGCAGTTTTGGCTCGATGTAAAGTCATTACATCATCTTCCGTTACTTGATCAAATATTTTTTCAAGCGTTACATCGTAACACTGACCATTGGCAGTATTTACAACACCACGTAATAATTTTTGTGTAGCTTTTAGCTTAGCTTTAATATCGAAATCTGATTTTAATAGTAAATCGTAACCTAAAGTTAGGGCAATATCACCGACCATTACCGCCATTGCCTCTCCATAATGTGGATCACCATTTTCAAAAAAGCGATGTGTAGTTGGCAACCCCCTACGGACGTCATCTTGATCCATGAAATCATCGAGCATTAGCAATCCAGTGTGTACCAATTCGACGGACATGCAGGCGTTCCAAATACTTTCATCGGGAACTTTACCCAACATGTAACCATAATAAACAAAGGCGGCGCGAATGCGTTTGGCGGGACGGAGGTTGTGTTCACTGCTATGCAACAACATTTTTTTGACTAGATCTTTTTGTTTTTGATTAAAACCAAAATTTAAATTAATTTCTGTCTCCCAATATTGTTTTAATTTGGCATCAATAAGGGGGACAAATTGCATGAGAGTATCTTTGGCGGTCATAAGGGTTTAGTCGTAAGAATTTCGTTAATCACCCACATTTTGTTTTTAGATAATAAAGATTAGTCTTTAATAGCTGAGACTATTATATAGCGTTGATAAAATGACCGTGGAAATAATTCAAAGATTGGTCTAAAAAAATTAATTATTTTTTCAATTTTTTGTGATAGCTTGTTGGTTTTGGTTACAAATCGAAAGTAGAAGTAACCTGAATAGGTTGCGGTTTTTATGTAACAATGATGCTCAATAAACGACTTTTTAATTTTGTCTAAATTTAGGGTGGATAAATTATGATTAGAGATTGTTTCTGGTTCAAATATTCGATAAAGCAGATGATATATTGGGGACTTTAAGTTTGGGACATCAACCATAATGGTTCCATTTTGTTTAGTAATATCAACGTGTTTTTTAATAACATTATCTAAGTTTTGGAAATGTTCTATAAAACCAAAGGAGCAAACGTAGTCAAAATGATTTATGTTTTTATATTTAAGAAAATCGTCCTCGATAAATTTACCAATTGAATATTTATTTTTATTAAGCCATAACGGCAATAGGTCTTTTGTATTTTTATATAAATCGATACCGTTTAACTGATACCCTTTATCTCCAAAAATAGCTAAGAACTTGCCGGGATAACAGCCAATCTCAAAACAACTTTGGTTGTGCGTAGCCTCGGGGACTTCTGATTCAATCCAAACTCGAATAGGGTGATGGAGAGGTGCAATTTCAAAGCCAGATTGTTGCCAATGTTTTACCCAATATTGTTTACTTGCCACTGATAACATTACTGCCGATTATATCAGATTGATACTGGCATACTCCGCCTAAAAAAATAATTAAAAATCTGCTAATCTTAATTAATGCCAATTAAAAAAGAGCTCTTTACAATAACTTTTGGAGGGTGGTATCAAAGAACGACACTACACCTATCGGAAATCTATGATCTGTTTGCCCGGGGAAAATCCAACTTAAATTTGGATCAAGAAAAACTGAATAAATTTTTGCGTAATTTTGATTTTGTGTCGGTAACTCGGGAGTGGGGCGACCTTGAATATGTAAAATGTAAGACGAGAAATGGAATTGAAATTCGATATTACGAAGATGGACTATATATCCTTGAAATTGAATCCAAAGATATTGAACAGGGTGAAAAAATGCTTAGTTACTATTACAAAAGTTTTTTACAGCCAGCGATATCATATATTTTTTCCCTGGGGGCGCCAACGCCAAAAATTTTGGCAGCGATTAAAACTACCCATCCGGTTGCTATTTCCACCCAGTCAAAAAATACCAAAGAGATTTTTAAAAAATATAATTTTGGACCAATTTATAACGAAGTTGTTTCAAAAACATTGTCGGTGTTTAAGACTCCTAAGTATGTGGTAATGGTGTCGCCAACAGTCGAAAAAAATTTGCAAGATTTGATTGAAATGCAAATATTTTTCCGAGAATTTAAAGACCAATTACAAACATACTTGGATATTCACCGAGAAGTATGGGAAGAAATTTCGGAGATTAAAGAAAGAGGAATGATACAAGGTAAGGAAGTTGAGGCGGTGCGAAGTCGGCTGGACTCACTCCAGAAAACCATAAGTCTGATTAAAAGTCGAATCAACCAAATGGGGTCGTATGTCAAAACTAGATCGTCGATTGCTAAAAAATTGGAAATTGATGGTCAGTTGTCATCAATTTTTCAATATAAATACGAAACACTGATTGATACTTTGGCTTATATTCAAGAAGTGTGGAAAATGACTCAGGATTATATTGATACGGCCATACAGGTGGTGGTGGAAGTTAAAAATCAGAGTACTAATAATAGTATCCAATCACTACGATTGATAACGACTATTGGAGTACTGTCGGGTATTTTTGGGTATTTGTCAAAAGTAGAATTTCCTACCGTGACTTGGGTAGGAGTGTGGTACTTTTTTGTGTTGATTGTGGGGACATGGTTGATCAACCAAATTATTGGACTGGTGTATCAAAATTTAAAATATAAACTGAAGTTTACCAAGAAGATTGGAAGGTAAAATTATGAAAAAAATAAATTGGAGCAAGCTTATTATTTCTATTTTGATTCCACAGATAATTGGTGGGGCGGGGGCATTGTTTACGACACCAAAAATTCAAAGTTGGTATGCGACCCTCAATAAACCATTTTTTTCACCACCAAATTGGGTATTTGGTCCAGTGTGGACAATACTTTTTTTGATGATGGGAATTAGTTTGTATTTACGATGGAATAAAAATTTAAAATGGTTTTGGGTACAATTATTTTTAAATTTATTGTGGTCAGTGATATTTTTTGGAATGGAAAGGCCTGATTTGGCATTAATAGAAATTTTATTTTTATGGTGGGCAATTTGGAAAACGATCAAAAGTTTTGGTAAAACTGGAGTATGGCTGTACCCATATTTGGTATGGGTTTCGTTTGCCACACTATTAAATGCAGGAATTTGGTGGATAAATTAGTTTTCAATCTCCCTAAATCCCTCTTTGACAAGAGGGACTTCTTAAAAAGAATGTCATGTTAAATTTTGTATTAGTTCTTTTTGCTCAGTAATGGTGTTGTCGGGAATGGTTTTGAAAAATCCGTACTTTTCGACTTGATTGTCGAGTGATAACTTAAAATTTTTAGATAGAGTACAGAGAAAAGCAAGAGAAACAGTATAACCAAAACCACGCTCGGCCACCTCACTAAAATATTCGATGTAACCCAAAGACTTTTTTATAATAACTTTTGTCCCAATTTCCTCTTGAGCAATTCGTTGAATAGCGTCGGTAATTTTCTCACGAAAAAAGACGGTACCGCCTGGCATGTGCCACTGGTTTTGGTAACCATTTTTTTGACGTAAAGTTAGGAGATATCCATCTGGTGTCTTGATTAATAAATCAACACACAGTCGTGGGACACGAGAATAAATTGATTTAAATTCTTTAAAGGTAAGGGGTTGTTGGCGGGACATGGAAATATATTAACATATGCAATTAAATCTTATTGATATTCGCTTTTTTCATAAAGTCGATGATTTTGGGGTCGATGATGATGTCATCGAAAGTTAGGGGGCGTTTTAAGTAAAGCGTGTCGAGGCTTTTACATCGGGAGAGGGCAACATAGGTTTGGCCGTGGGCAAAGGCGCCACGACCCATGTCGATTACTACCGAATCGTAAGTTTGACCTTGGGACTTGTGGACAGTAATGGCCCAGGCGAGACGGAGGGGAAATTGGGTAAAACTACTAACCACTTTTTCCTCGATTTGTCTTTTATCACTATTAAATTCATAACGGATTTTTTGCCAAGTTTCGGGGGAGATTTCGTGGACTTGATTATCAATTTTTACTTCAATTTTGGTTTGACTAACTGATTCGATAGTTCCCAGAGAGCCATTGACCCAGCGTTTTTTGGAGTCATTTTTTAACATCATAATTTGGGCGCCTTTTTTTAAAACCAAAGAACTTTCGGTGGGGTAGGAATAGGGGTCGAGGTCACCCTCGATAGTGGCAGTGTAAGTAAAAGACTGGTTGGATAATAAATTTAATTTGCTGTTGTTTTCCGAAAAAACAGTAGAGTTGGTGGTAGCCAAAGTAATAACACCATCGGGCAATGAGTCAAAAAGGGCACGAGAATTTAGTGATTCTAATACAAAGTCAGAAACTTCACCGGTTCGAATACTGTTTAAAATTGATTTAAAATTTTCATCGGTTTGGCGAAAATTTTGTTGAAGTTCGTAGATTTCCAGCTCTGTGCCATTCCAGGCCAGGGAGTGGAAAAAATAAAATCCCCCATTTAATTGTTCAAAATAATTGATGAGATCAGACTCATTAACGACTGGTGGGAGTTGATAAAGGTCACCAAACATGAGCAGTTGAACACCACCAAAAGGCTCTTGGCTGTCACGGGCCAACTTGAGTAAATAATCAATACCATCCATTAAATCGGCCCGGACCATGGAGACTTCATCAATAATCAAAGTGTCAATATTTTTTAAAATTTTGGCTGATTTGGCCGAGAGGCGAAGGGCTTTGGTATCAATAAAAGTGGGAGGAAATAAAAATAATGAGTGAATAGTTTGGCCGCCGACATTGAGGGCGGCCACGCCGGTGGGGGCCACCACCACAATATTTTTTTGAGTGTGGAGTTTTATATATTGTAATAAAACTGATTTGCCCGTCCCCGCCTTGCCGGTGATAAACATGTGACTGCTAGTATTTTCAAACCGGTCAAAAAGTTTTTGTTGCTCGGCACTTAATTTTATTTCACTAACATCGATTTCTTGGAGGTTTAATTTGGGGACGAGATAGGACATGGTGGAGTAATTTTACACTAATACATGTTGTATACTGAAAGTTATGCGAACAAATAAAAATGTTAGAGGATTGATAAAACGAGAAGGCAAATTATTGTTAATCCACAGATTTAAAAACGGAAGTGAATATTGGGTGGTACCAGGTGGTGGTGTTGAAGAAGGAGAAACTCTTGATGAGGCACTTAAACGAGAAATGAAAGAAGAAACAAATTTGGATATTAAAAATAGTAAATTTTTAGTTATGGGGGACACCAGTTTAGGTGAACAATATATTTATGAATGTGAAATGTTTGATGGGGAAATGAAATTGCAAGGACCTGAGTTAGAAAACATGAATGAAAATAATCAATATATATTGACTTGGGTACTATTTGAGGATGTTAAAAAAATTGGATCATTATACCCTGAAATTATAAAAGACTTAGTGTAATTTGCTTTAAAAATATTTTTGTGTTTTATTAGTTATGGAAATACGAATGGAAATGTCGGACATACACAATTATACTATTTTAATTTGTGGCGAATTTGCCATAATTAAAATTTCGAATATATTTTTATTTTTAATTATTTCTAAAACTGGTTTTAGGTGGAATTTGGCTTGGACAAATTCACCCAACTTTAAATTGACCATAGGAAACATTGGTTGATCAATTTTACTTTTATCCCAAGGCAAATCAGGGTATTTATTTGCAAATGTCTCAAGATCTGTGTCAACTACAAATTCGGCATGTTCGAGAGCTGAGGGATAAACTTGTCCCTGTTTTGGGGCAACTAATTCAACCGCTTCGATTGGCTTATTTTTATAAATTAACGGAGAATAAAATTTGAATATTCCAACCCGCCTGCCTCCGACAATTTCTTCGGATAACAATTTTGCTACTTTATTAAATTCTGGTAGTAATCGATCATAATCTTGGTCAGATGATGTTTGATATCCAAAATGATCAAGGTTATATTTGGAAACATCAATACCAAATTCATTTACTTTATTAGTAATAATATCGAGAAATTTAGAGTAGTCGTCGAGAATCATATTAGTTTGGGATATAAAAAAGAAATTATTTGGAGAATGATGACGGCTAAAAATAATAGTGATAGTGCACCAAAATCGAGTAGGGCGACGTGAATGAAAATTAAAAACATGGTAACGTAGGTGAGTTTTTGAAGTAAAAACCAATTTTTAGATAGCATTTTTTGAGAAATATTATTTGAAGTAATAAAGAGGAAAAACAAAATGATCAAAGCGATGGTTGAGACGACTATGCGGAATGAAGTGGAAAAAATTAAACCTGATAAAACCATATGCGTTAAAGCAAATAGAAACATGGAAATACCGAAATGACGACGATAGAGTCTTAACACTGTAAAAATAGGGTAATTTAAACCAAAACGTAGGGCCATGCCGGGAACCAAGGTTATAATATAAGTTAAAAGTGATAATTGACCAAAAAGTTTGGAAAAACGACTAATAATGGGAAGATAAAAACTTGAGACAATGATAATAAAAATAAAAAAATATAAAACAAAAAAGAGATATATAAATTTTTGATGATACTTGATTAAAAAGTTACAAATGTAGTTGATCATAAGTTATTATATAGAGTATAGATGAGAAATTATATTTTGAAAAATTGGTTTGGGTGGGCTTTTTTGATGGCAATTTTGGCACGAGTGGCGATGACACCACTAGCCTACCATGGTGATATTTTGGTCCAGGCGGGATGGGGAAGGTGGATTTTTGACCATGGAATGCGAGGATTTTATGAAAATAACATTTGGATATATGGCTGGCCTAATCAACCGCCAATAATTAGCTGGTTGTATGGTCAATGTTTTCATTTATATCAATCAATTTATACAACAATGATTGTGTGGGGTAACTTTATTGCCAGTCATCGGTTGGGCGCTAGTCATATTTTGTGGTTTTATGACTTTCAAGATTGGTGGGGTAATGCCAAATATATGGACACTCCTTTTAAAATAGCCGAGTTGATAACCATGAAGATACCATCGATTATGGCTGATGGAGTTTTGGCCTACATGATATATAAAATGGTGGGAAAAGCCGGGGCAATAATTTATCTGCTGTCCCCTTTTGCTTGGTATGAAAGTGGAATTTGGGGACAACATGATCAACTAAGCTTGATATTTTTACTAACTGCTTTTTGGCTGGTAACTGCTAAAAAATTGATGTGGCTAACACCAGTAATGATGGCGGTTAGCATTTTGCTAAAACCGACGGCTTTTATTTTTGGACCATTGTTGCTATGGATATCGGTGCGTGACAAAAATACTTTTAAACAAGTGGTAATAGGGAGTGGGGTGACAGTGATTTTATACATATTATTGGTAAAAATAATTTCTACTTTTGATTTTTGGACATTTAATATTTATTTACAAAGACAAATGTTTGCTAAGGGTGAATACTGGACTTGGGTTAATACTTTTAATGGCTGGCGGATAATTACGCCATATTTGACTGATTATCGGCAGTTATTTTTGGGAATTAATTTGCGGATGTGGGGATTTATAGTATTTGGGATAATCAATATATTGGCTTTTAAAATAGGTCAAAAGAGGGACTGGGATAGTGTATTAAAAGCTATGTTTGTAGTGGTGTCGGGGGGCTGGATGGTGATGACGACGATGCATGAGAGATATTTGTTTACCGCAATAGTCGTGGGATTAATTTTGGCGATGAAAAATAAAAAGTTGTTTAAATATTGGATAGTATTGAGCTTAATTTTTTGGATAAATATGTTCAATGGCTGGTGGTACCCAGAAAGTTTTTTGTGGTTAAAAAATATTTTGACATGGGGAAATGAAATGGATGGAGTGGTACCGCGAATTTTGGCAGTGATTAATTTAATTTTGATGGTGAAGATAGTTAGAATTATGGTAAAGGAGAAAAAATGAAAATAAATTGGCCGATGATAATGCTTTTGATATTTTTAATAATTTTTGGTTACAAATATTTTGCCAATTCTACTCCAAATACAGCTGTGGTGGAGGAAAAACAAGAGATATCATGGCAAGTTGACAATGATGGATTAAAAGAAAGACTAAAAAAGATTGATTTACCAGCATTACCGATTGAAGGAAATGCCCTACACACTCACCAACATTTGGATGTTTTTGTCGATGGACAAAAAATTAATATCCCCAAAGGTATTGGAGTGGGGGTAAATGAAGCTTTTATTTCACCGATTCATTCACACGATAATGATGGAATAATTCATGTTGAGTCGCCGACAATTACAGATTATTTTTTGGGTCAATTTTTTGATATTTGGGGAGTAAAATTTGATGACCAATGTATAAATAAATATTGTACAAGTGGTGAAAAAAAACTAAAAGTATTTGTTAACGGAGCCGAGATTTTGACTGATTTTCGTAAAATTAAATTGGAGTCAAAACAAGAAATTGTGATATTTTATGGAACTGAATCTCAATTACCCAAACCAATACCAGCAAGTTATATTTTTTCCGAAGGAAATTAATAAATATTATCTTAATATTCCTAACCCAATTAAACCAGTGAGAATTAAATAAAAAGCGATTAAGTAATTGATTAACTTGGGAAACATTAAAATTAAGATGCCGAAAAGTAATGATGAAAATGGAGTTAAATTTGAGATTGATAAATTCATATATTTTTATAAACCTAAAATTCGAATAATAAAAACAATAACAGCAATAACTAATAATAAATGAATTAATCCCCCACCGATATGAAGAGAAAAACCACCTATCCAGGAGATGAGAATTAAAACTAAAATGATATCAAGTAAACCCATATGTTTTTTATTTAATAAATAACAAAGCCTTTATTCTTGCTGTTCGCCAGAGGAAATGCGGACTAATTTGACTATACCCCAAGCGAGTAAAATATCAACAAAAATAAATTATTTAACCGAAAAAGAATCTATCTGACCGGTGTTGGTATTAAATAAATCAAAAGAGGTAAAATTGGTAGGATTGTTACCATATTCAACACGACCAATTAATAGCACGTTTTCGTCAACCCAGTGTTCAGGAAAGCCTGGCAATATTTTAATAATTTTTTTGGATAAAGAATCCCAAATTACAGTGGTATCGGGATATTGACCAGCATATTGACCATCTTTAATTTGTTCTCCGTGTTTGGTATACGCGAGAAATCTACCGCTGGAATTTAATAATGGCTTTTGAATAAATGCCCAAGGAGCAGTCTCGACAATATCACCGGTTTCGCTGGGAAATTGAGAAACAGTAATTCTGACGCCAGTATCAGTACTCCCATCATCGACGGTTCGGGCCCATAATTTTCCATCGGCCGAAAAACTCATTTGCCGACCAAATGATTTGATGGGATAATTTACAGTTTTATAGTCTGCTTCAAATGTTTCGACATTAAAAAGAACAAGTCTGGTATCGTGGGAATTTGGGTCTTGTTTTAATTCAACAATTATCCGATTAGAGTCAAAGAAATTAAACGACGTAGACACAGGATATAAATGAGTGTCTTGACCATTATTTACATTAAAAACATGAAAGCCGGGGACAGAATCTTTGCCAAATTTTTCGATAGTTTCCCAAACTGGGTCGGCACCCATACCTTCGGATATTTTTCTAACTTCCAAATTATCTTTGCCAGAATAAAAAAGTATTTTTGACCCATCTGATGACCAACTATTTAGATACTCGACAGGATAATTAGTTATTTTTATGGCTTTTTGAGTACCAGCCGCGAGAATATATAAGTTTGAGGAGTCGCCTCGATTTATAAAGGCAATTAATTTACCATTGGGTGACGAAATTGGAGCATCTCCACCCAACCCTGAAGCACCACTTCCCCAACTTGTTTTGTATTCTGTTGACTGCAAAACTTTTTGGGTTAAAGAGTAGATATTTAATAAACCATCTTTGACAATAGGGACGATAGTGTCGGTTGATATAGGTTTTACCCAAGATTCGGATGTTTTTTCGACAATAGTTGTAGTTGTGTCAGCTGGGATATTGGGAATATATTTATTACCTAAATAATAACCAAGAAAAGGTAGAGAGACGAACAAAAATATGGCTAGAACTTTTGATAATGGGGTAACGGTGGTAAAAAATTTTGGTAAAGTCATAACTAATATTACACCTTAAATCAATGCTAGAATAGGCTATGGAATCGCAGGTGGAGGAAATTAAAAAAAAGCTGGATATTGTCGATGTTATTAACCGGATGTTGCCCTTAAAAAAACGAGGGCGACATTTTATTGCCTGTTGCCCGTTTCACCAGGAAAAAACACCATCATTTACAGTGTCGCCGGAAATGCAAATATTTAAGTGTTTTGGATGTAGTAAGGGAGGCGATGTATTTACTTTTTACCAAGAATTTAATCGAGTTGATTTTCGCGAAGCACTGGAAGAACTGGCTAAAATTGCGGGAGTTAAACTCAAAACTAATTTTGATGAAGGGCAAAATAAAAATCGAAAAAAAATATTGGAAATAAACAATGAAGTGGCAAAATTTTATCATTATATGTTGATGACTCACCCACTAGGGACGGTGGCTAAAAAATATGTGATGGATAGGGGGATTAAAGAAGAAACCATAAAACAATTTGGGGTCGGGTTTTGCCCGGAACAAACTAGTTTAATTGTCAATTATTTAAAGAAAAAAGGATTTAGCGAAAATGAGATGATTATGACGGGGACTTTTGGAAAAAGTAATTACGGAAACAGGCTTTATGACCGATTTATGGGGAGATTAGTTTTCCCGTTAATTGATTTTCGGGGACAGATTTTGGGCTTTTCGGGACGGGTACTGCCAGGGGCTAACCCGGCAGTGGCCGGGCAAATGGCCAAATATATAAATTCACCGGAAACGGAAATTTATCATAAAAGCCAAATGGTGTTTGGCCTAAACTTGGCCAAAGATTTTATTCGCAAAGAAAATGCGGTGATAGTGGTCGAGGGAGAATTTGACATGATTTCACCTTTTGCGGCGGACATAAAAAATATAGTGGCAGTTAAAGGAACAGCTTTTACCGAAGAACAATTACAACTTTTACGTCGCTATGCCGAGACATTGATATTGGCACTCGATGCCGACTTTGCTGGCAATCACGCGGCTATTCGGAGTATAGAACTGGCGGAAAAATTGGATTTTGATATAAAAGTGGTCGACCTCCTCGGCCAATTTAAAGACCCGGATGAGGCAGTACGAGCTGACCCTAAATGGTTTAAGCAACGAGTGACAGCGGCTATTTCAATTTGGGATTTTATTATTAATAGTGCGGTGGCCACTTTTGGAGTAGAAACAATCAAAGGCAAAAAAGAAATTTTGAATATGGTGTTGCCGTTTATTTCCCGAATTAAAAGTGAGGTGATCCGTTCGGATTATTTACATAAACTAGCAACGATGATTGGTTCAGATACCGAATCGATTAAAAAAGAAATGGAGAGGAAAGATTCAAACTTCAAACTTCAAACTTCAAATAGGGAAATGATAAAAACAATCTTAATTGAAAAAGAGCCAAAGCAAGACAGACGAGATGAAATGGAAGAAAGATTGATGACCTTAATTATGGGGGCAAAAAATAAAGTAAAGGTGGCCAAAAGAGTGGATGAAAATTTGAAATTTGCCACCATAAAATGGCAAAAAATTATGGAATTAATCCTGCGAGATAAAATTGACTGGGAGAAACCTTTGAATAAAGTGCCCGAAGAACTAAAAGATATTTTTGGAGGGACTTTTTTGACGGCAGAGGCCCAGGATTTGGAGCCGATACGTCGAAAAAGGGAGATAAATAAAATGATGGCCAAGTTGATAACTATTGATTTGAAAAAAGAGATTATTGAAAGTGCCCAAAAGATAGGCAAATACGAACGGGAGGAAAATCAAGAAGAACTTGATAGGGCAGAAAAGGAGAATATAGCCGCGTTATTTAAATTATCCAAGTGGCAAAAGCTGCAAAAATGATAGAATATAC
This sequence comes from Candidatus Shapirobacteria bacterium, assembly GCA_009885205.1. Classification (GTDB taxonomy): domain Bacteria; phylum Patescibacteriota; class Microgenomatia; order UBA12405; family UBA12405; genus UBA12158. The sequence goes on from VFLE01000209.1 coordinate 15,597, forward strand.
GTTATGGCAGCATCACTAGATTTTTCGTCTATCAAAACAAAATTAGTGGCTCAAGGAAAAAAGCTACGTTATTTGACAAA
>VFLE01000052.1 GCA_009885205.1 Candidatus Shapirobacteria bacterium
CGCCCCAGAGGGGCGGTTTCAAATCTTCAGCGGTTTAAACAGAATGTTAGACAATTGTCAATTTGATAATCTATATCCCAAAGACGATAGAGTAGAAGAATTGGAAGGAAGCCAGCTAGGCGGGGGGAAATCTATGACTTACGTTTTTATGATGATGTTTTTATTGTTTTTTTCTACAAGAGCATTTCCGACGTTTGCAGCTGCATCCGGAAATGTAATTTCGGCGGTAGATATTTTAAATAAGGCTTCAAATATAAAAGGAAATATAGACAGATATATAAAAGGTACGGTACAAGGATCGAAAGCGGAATCGTCGAAGAGTAAAATATCGTCGACAAGCGATATCACTGTAGAAAACATTTTCCATTTTGGAAAAGAAACAATGCAATCTCTAATTTATACAATGGAGAATCCAAATATAAAAACGGCGTCGGATATAGTAAAATATACTGCGGTAAATGCGGCTCAACTTATAGTTCCAAATGAGTCTAAACCGGTTGATACACAATCTACGGCTACCATTACAAAAGAATCGATTACATTGAATTTGATACCTATCTCGGCAAACCCTCTGACAATTCATATATCATATGACAATTTATACAGATTTATAGAAGTCGGACAAAAATTCAATAAAGGTGACCTTTCTGCTGGATTGGAAATAGTAAAAGAAAATCTAACGGCGGATAATATTGCCGGATTGACAATTGGAGGATTGGTGTGTTCTTTTAATAAAGAAAAATGTTTGAAAATCACATATTCGTACATCGAAGAATACGTTCAAGAATTAGGATATATCGCGGCAGATATGCAATCCAGAATAAAAGGAAATTTAAATAAATTGAAAAATATGTACAAAAAGAGTGTTGCATTGGCGGAGCAATCCTCGACGGAAGGAGTATCGGCAATATATTGTATGGTAGACATGACCGTCAGTGGATATCAATATATTTCTCCATATGCATATGACGCGGCCGTCGGTGCATACAATAGTGTAAACGCACCAAAGATGATAGCCAACGTTGCGGATCTTATTACTCAACCACTTATTAAGGGAACTGCTGTTTTATCACAGATACCAATGGTAGGAAAAGAAGACGCAGAAAGCGAAAACATACAAATGAGGGTAGAGCTTAAAAATTATATAGCGGAACAAAAGATATATATTGGAAATGCAATAGAATTAAAAAAAGAAATGGAATTAACCCCAGCGGAAATTACAAAAATACATCAAATAGTAGATAAAATCACTTTAGTTGATAATTTTATTATTAATCTAGAAGAGAACCCACATGACCAAACATTATTGAGCAATCTAGATACAACATACCGGAATATAGTATCAGAAATATACAACGATGAATTTATTTCTGGATATAATGGTATAAAAAATCGTACTCTTAAATATTTGATGGATAATATTAAAAAATGATATAAACCTATTTTCGTAAATATAAATAACCTATACATGTCGTCATCTACAATCGATACCGAGATGTATGTCCAAAAACGCAATGGGAATAAAGAGATTGTGTCTTTCGATAAAATTTTGACGCGTGTAAAAACTCTTGGCCAAGAGGTAGGAATCCAAATTAATTATACTACACTCGTCATCAAAGTCATCGATCAGTTGTATGACGGGATTTCGACAGATAAAATAGACGAACTTTTGGCGGAACAATGCGCCTCTCTCGCATCTACCCACCCCGATTACAATACACTTGCCGGAAGAATTGCCGTTTCGTCGCATCATAAAAACACCCCCGCTAATTTTTGCGAAGTCGTGGAAAAATTATACAGACATATGGACATACAAAAGAACCCCTCTCCTCTTCTTACGCGCGAATTTTCCGAATTTGTATCTGCACATTCGCTCGAATTAGAAGAAATGATTGATTATGACCGCGATTATTTGATCGATTATTTTGGATTCAAGACGTTAGACAGGGCGTATATGATGAAGGCGGACGGGATAACGCTTGAACGCCCCCAACATATATGGATGCGCGTGTCTGTAGCGATTCATATGGGCTCGGACCCCCCTATGCAAAAGATCAAGGAAACTTACGATCTCATGTCTCAAAAATATTTCACTCATGCTACGCCGACACTTTTTAATGCGGGAACACCGCATCCTCAGCTATCCTCGTGTTTTTTGCTAGCTATGGAAAATGATAGTATCGAGGGGATTTATTCCACGCTTCGCGATTGCGCGCTTATCTCTAAATGGGCAGGTGGAATTGGACTACATATCCATAATGTACGTGCCAAGGGAAGTCATATTCGTGGAACGAATGGGTCGTCTAATGGAATTGTTCCGATGTTGCGCGTTTTTAATAACACTGCGAAATATGTTGATCAAGGCGGTGGTAAGAGAAATGGATCATTCGCGATTTATTTGGAACCCTGGCATGCAGACGTCGAATCTTTTTTACAAATGCGCAAAAATCATGGTGACGAGGAACTCAAAGCGCGCGATTTATTTTACGCGCTGTGGATACCTGATCTTTTTATGGAGAGAGTCAAGGCCGACGGTCAATGGACCCTTATGTGTCCCGACGAATGTCCTGGGTTGGCCGATGTATATGGTGACGATTTTGTAGAATTATATACGCGGTATGAAACCGAAGGAAAGGGCCGAATAACAATGAAAGCCAGACAGCTTTGGTTTCAAATTCTCGACGCACAAATGGAGACAGGAACGCCCTATATTTTATACAAAGATGCATGTAATAAAAAGTCAAACCAGAAGAATTTGGGAACCATTAAGTCGTCTAATTTGTGCGTTGCTCCGGAAACACTTATATTAACGGATAACGGTCATTCTATAATCAGCGATTTAGTAGGTCAGTCTGTTAATGTCTGGAACGGGGTAGAATTCTCAGAGGTAGAGATTTTTCAAACCGGTGAAAATCAAGAACTCATGGAGGTAGAAACGGATGATGGTTGCAAGCTTACCTGCACTCCGTATCATAAATTCTTCATTCAAAATAGTTATAACAAGAAAGATTGCAAATTGGTCGAAACAAAAGATCTGAAACCAGGCGATAAACTAAAGAAATGCGATTTTCCGGTAATTCATGGCAAAAGACAGATGAATTATGCTTACACTCATGGATTTTTTTGCGGAGATGGGACTTACTCAAATAATCATATGGAACATAAACGATGCGAATGGAAATCTATAGAGGGACACTATTTTTGTAAAAGACATCTTGATTTTGAAACAGAATTTTCGATCGAAGCAATCAAAAATAATGACACCACACGTTTAACACAATGTAATGCCATGTCTTATGTAAAGAAGCCCATGTCTTATTTATATGGCGAAAAGAAATCATTATTGGAACATATGGTATATCGAACGAAAACTGAAAATGATACGCGCATTGTTTTACAACTTCCGCTCGATATTGAAGAAAAGTTTTACGTTCCGATGGATTGCGCATTGAAAGATAAACTAGAATGGTTTGCCGGATATAGCGACGCGGACGGAACGATTGCAAATAACGGTGAAAATCAACAATTACAAATCGCATCAATCAATCTTGAGTTTTTAGTGAATGTAAAACATATGCTTCAAACATGTGGAATTAATCCTAAGATAAAACAAGCACGTGAAGAGGGGACGAGTTATTTGCCAGATGGAAAAGGTGGACACGCCGATTTTGCCACACAGCCCATATATAGAATATTGATAACGTCCTGCGATTTATGCAAACTTATAGATATCGGGTTTTCACCAAAAAGGCTTACAATTCACGCGCAAAAACCGAATCGGAGTGCAAGACATTTTGTTAAAATAACGAAAATTAAACCCTTGATTAGACGGGATAATACATTTTGTTTTACTGAGCCCAAACAGAATGCGGGTATTTTTAACGGAATTTTAACTTCTCAGTGTTCGGAAATAGTTCAATATTCCGACGACAAGGAATCCGCAGTTTGTAATTTGGCGAGCATTGCGCTTCCTTCTTTCGTGAAATCTACCTCTGATGGAAAAAGCAGTATGGATTTCGAACTTCTTCATGCGGTATCAAAAATCGTGACCTTTAATTTGAATCGGGTGATTGACGTCAATTATTATCCTACGGAAAAGACGGACCGAAGCAATCGCCGCCATAGGCCCATTGGAATTGGAATTCAAGGTTTAGCCGATGTCTTTTTTCAGCTAGGATTACCTTTTGCATCCGAAGAAGCAAGAGAACTGAATCGCCATATTTTCGAAACCATTTATCACGGAGCAGTGGAAGAATCGTGTTCTTTGGCCAAAATCGAGGGACCCTACGAAACTTTTGCTGGATCACCTGCATCCGCAGGAGAATTACAATTCGATCTGTGGTCAGTCGATCCGGGACAAACACGTTACAATTGGGCACAATTAAAGGAGGATGTTGTAAAATATGGTCTACGGAATTCTCTCCTGCTTGCACCGATGCCCACTGCATCTACATCGCAAATTTTAGGATTTAATGAATGTATTGAACCAATCACGAGCAACATTTATAGCCGGCGGACTTTAGCCGGGGAGTTTATTTTAGCAAATAAATATTTGATGAATGATTTAATCAAATTGGATTTATGGAATGAGAAGATCAAAAATAACATTATTGCGAATCATGGATCGATACAACAGATTGAAATGATCCCGGATGATATTAAGGAAAAATACAAGACCGTTTGGGAAATACCGATGCGTGCGTTAATTGATATGGCAGCGGATCGGGGGGTTTACGTTTGTCAAAGCCAGAGCTTAAATCTGTGGTTAGAGGATCCGACATATGGTAGTTTGACCTCAATGCACTTTTATTCTTGGTCGAAAGGATTAAAGACGGGTATTTATTATTTGCGACGGCGCGGAAGACACCAGGCCCAACAATTTACGATTGAACCGGAAAAAAAAGAAACTTTAGACGATACGCATGAAATTTGTGAAATGTGTTCTTCTTAAGCTTTTTGCATCTTTTAGACCTTTGCACATTCAAATAATAAAAATGTGATATATTATATAATGGGCAATTACAAAAAAACGCAAAACAAAAGAAAAAAAACTAAAACTACTCGAAAAATACGCGGTGGAATAAGAGATTTGGTTGACATTGATCCAAAGGGCAATGTAAAAATTAAAAGAGATTTGAACAAAGATGTAATTTCTTCAAAAATTTTTGCAAACAAGACACAAATTAAACAAGAATATGATAAAAATAATGAAAATATGAAAATTATAATTAAGAACAAATACGAATCATTTTATAGCACTAAAAGCGCCACTGGATCCATAATAGATTTAGATCCATGTGATAAAATCTCGACGTATGCCGTTATAAGAACCGAAATTCTCAATTTTTTAGCGGAAGGAGGATATTTATGTCATACTATAATAAGTTTACCGTATTCAAAAGTCCACGCCGATAAGTTATTACCGACAAAAATGACCGCATCTGGACCCGATATAATAGAAGATCAAAAAAACGGAACATCTGTAGTTTTATTATTTCGTTTTCTTGAAAACCCAATTGCGGAAAAAGCCACAAACATTAAAGGACAGTTTGCGAATGAAGTTAAGCGTATAGGTACACGTATAGGTAGTCTTTTTTCATCAGACGCAAATAAATGGAAAATTAAAATAGTTGGATATTATTATAAATTGATCGCTCCTGGACTTGCGGATAATAGTAATTTCAACAACGACAGCATGGGTATATGTGATGTTGATCGTACAAATATGCAATTTTGGTATAATTTTAAACCACATCCGCCGTCAATCAACGGTTTATCACTGGAAATTTCTGGAAAAATAAACAGTTTAAAACTGGAAATTTCTGGAAAAATAAACAGTTTAAAACTGGAAATTTCTGAAAAAATAAACAGTTTAAAACACGCACCCGGTACTAAATATTTTACTACAAATATGTCTGTTACTTCTTTGGAACCTTCCAAACCTTCTCCCTCATACGCAACACATTTTAACTCAGACAAAATAACAGCTACTCCATCGCCATTCCCTTCTTATCCTATTAGATTAATGGCTCCTTCCGAATTAAGGAAATAACTATTAAACCGAATACAACCCCATAAAACACCGAAGGGTTGCAGTAACATCCACAAACGAATTATGCATGTTTTCCGGAATCGTCCCGAAAAGATGGAAATGAAGCTCCGATAATCGGGGCGATTTATAATACTCTTTCCCATATTTGCTCAGACGAACCAGTTTACATACGGCGCGGCTCTTTTCCATCGTACAATAGTTTTTGATTCCATGGTCGATTTGAAAATCCCGAGTAAACATTTTCGAAACAAAAGGACACAATTCCGTCAATTCCGACCGATTTCGTTCGATTTCGATCTGTATCATACCTCGATCGAATTCTATATTATGGCACACAAAAATACCGCACTTCAAATAATCATCGTAAAATTCGGCGATCGCAGAGACAATCGAAATCCCCCGCTCTTCGCATAATTCCCGGGTAATTCCCGTTAACCCACTTATCTCCGTCGATATTTCAACCGACGGAGACACATTGATATAGGTATCGTATGTTTTGACAACAGATCCAGTGGTCAAATCATATATCAAATAACTAAGCTGTAAGATACGAGGCATAAAAGAGATGTCGGTGGGTGTCTTGGGGATAAGACCCGTGGTCTCCACGTCCGCCACAATCACGAGATTGGATGTATTTGTCATGTCTGTCTATTATTGGTTGAGTTTAGAAAATGTCACAAAAACCGATCAATTTTATTTTAGGGGTCCCCCCCCCCTACCTATATCTATACCTTATATTACGGTAAAATCTTATAAAAAGGATATATGTATTATACAAAATGTTAACTTTCGTCACCGCCTATTTATCGGTGCATGACGAAATTACATTAAAACATAAACTTGTTTTCCATGAATTTATCAAAATGGCCGAAGCCGGTATCCAACTATGTATTGTCGTAAACCCCGAAAACAAAGATGTATTGCTGAATCTTACCACCGCCTATCCAAATATATATATTTTAGACACTCTTTCATTAAAAGACACTTGGATCGCAAAACAATGCGAAGCCGTAGACTATACCCTACCAGAAAACCGAAACTCGGAAAAAGACACCGACCCCTTTTTGAAATTTCAAAACGCAAAACACGAGTTTCTCGAAATGGCCATGGAAAAAAACCCATTCGACTCTACGCATTTTGCCTGGATCGATTTCGGAATTGCGCATATTTTCAACCAATTAAAAAAAAGTAAAAAGCAGCTCCGCCTTCTTGGACAATGTGCGTTGAAATCACGGTTTTTCGCAATTCCAGGATGCTGGGGGAAATGGGACAAAAACCGACACGCCCATCATTTAGAAAATATCCATTGGCGTTTTTGCGGGTGTTTTTTTATGGCCGACAAAGAATCCATGCAGCATTTTTGCCAATTATACAGAGACTATTTTCCAAAATTTTTGAAAGAAACCAATAAATTGGTATGGGATGTAAATTTCTGGGCTTGGTTAGAATATGTATCCGATTGGAATCCAACGTGGTATGCAGGCGATCATTCCGACTCATGCCTGTATGTCCATAATGATTTTATTTGTGGCCCTTTATCCGCCCAATCATCTATCGTATACAATTATCCAAGCATCCCATATTATCAACCGTCATCGGCCTCCTATTTATATTACAAGAATAAACATTGGCTCAATACTCGTTTTTTAAATTACCATTTAACAGACACCGGCGCTTATTTATATCCCGACGGAACGGGGGTTATCAAAAACAAGAATTTATTGTCTGAGTTAATCTTGGACAATCATCATTTTGTACCCGCCAATTTTACCGAAATGAATGAATCTACTGTTGGAATCCAAGAATACCCAGAACACCGGTTTTCCCGAGGATTGGAAGATGTAAGATTATACGAATTTCAAGGACAAGTCCGATTTATAGCAACTACTATCGGGTTTTCGAAAACCGGAAAAGCGCGAATCATGGTCGGAAATTATCATGTAGATACGCATTCGTATTCCGATTGTCATGTGATTTCGCCGCCCAATCCAGATAGTTGGTGTGAAAAGAATTGGATTCCGATTTGTCGTGATTCCGAAAAAGAATTGTTCGTTTATAAATGGTGTCCTATGGAAATCGGCGAAATTGTTACCTTGGACAATGGAGAAAAACAGTTGAACATTATTGAAACGCATGATGTCCAAGAACCATGGTTTCACAAAATTCGCGGATCCACGACATTTACGATGGTAAAAGAGGGTTTATTGGGAGTGGTACATTTCAGCGAAGAATGTAGCCCTAGGCATTATTTTCATATGCTAATGTGGCTAGATCCCATCACGTTAAAACCGATTCGTTATTCTATGCCATTTTATTTTCAAAAGCTAAGCGTCGAGTTTTGCATAGGATTTGCGGTAGATAGGGAAAAAAAAGAAAATACATTTTGGGTATCAAGAATGGATCGCGATTCGATTCTTATCAAAGCGTCTTTTGATTCTTTCGAAATTGTCACATTATAATTTTTTTATCTGCGCAGAAAGGCCTCCACATCATCAAGCCATTTCGTCCCTTGATCGTCTACATAATTGACATCTATATTCGCGTTTATATTTAGAATGGGTTTCGTCTCTGTGTTTAACCAGACTTCATGATACTCGCGGCATTTTTGCAAATAATCCAACGAAATATTGGACTCGCCCGTTCTTGATCGTTTTTGTACGCGCTTGTGACACACCTCTGCGTCCGCATTGACGTAAATAACCGCATTTAAAGAAAAGGCTTCGGTATATTCGCTAAAGAACTGGGAATAGATTTGATAATTGACGTCTTCAATTGATCCATCATCATGCAACATTTTGGCGAATATATGTTTGTCTGCTTCCAACGATCTCTCGCAAATGATTAATTTGCATTGAGGATTTTCCTTTATCAAATTACGTAAAAGATGGAGTCTAGTGGTATAGGCCATAATTTGGAACGCAAATGCGTATTTTGCCGGATCTGCGTAAAATTTGGAGAGTATGGTTTCTCCTGCCGCATCTTTGATTTCATTCCATAGATGGACCGGCTCTTGCAAAAATAGCCACTCTTTATTTCCAGAAAACCGCGTTTGCATTTGCGCTAAAAGGGTGGATTTCCCGGATCCGATATTTCCTTCGACGGAAATAATGGAAACCATTCTTTCATCGGGAGAGAGGGGAAGAGTTGTGTAATTGGCCATGATAATATATACAGTTGATTTTTGTTAAATATAAAAATCAATTTTATCCCCAAATTAGTTGTTCCTACGCGTGCGATTCTTGCGACTCTTTTTTCCCGTTTTACGTACCTTTCCCGTAACACCCACACTTCCTTTCATCTGGTTGTATAGAGCCCTTGTCTCGGGATCTTTCATCGCCAGCTTCAAAGGTTTTCCTTCGTATTTTTTCTTATGGATAATACCTACTGCTTTTGACCAAGCGTTTGCCATCTTTATATATAATATATAGATAAAAAATTAAGGTCAAAGAAGCGGATTTTATCCCCTTGAAGGAGGGATCTTAAGGGAACCTTGGTTCCCTTAAACCCTTAAACCGCAAAATATCAATTATTTTCCCGGTCGTTGGAAATTCTTCTGCGCCATAAATATCTTGCAAAAGCGCCCATTCAAAAAGTCCACCTAAATACACGGAAACATTTTTCAATCCCAATCCAAGAAGCTGTTTATATTTTTTGTCTACTGTCGGATCATTGGTATTTTTTCCATAAACAATGAAATGTTTTTTTCTATATTCACCGCTAGAAAGAAGATCATTTATTCGCACCTCCTCCGTTTGGTAAAAAATGGTCGACAGTATTAAATAATCTTGCTCCCCAGCCGGTAATGTATTAATCAAAATATATGTTTCGGTATTTTTTATTGCATCGATTACATTTTCAAAACTTACCTTGGAAATAGGCGGAGATTCAAACCACATAAGTTACAACTTGCAAAATTTCTATATATTTTTGATTTGAAAAAATATAAAATTGAACGCGTTTGAAATTATTTTCAGAAATAATAATTAATTGCAATGGAGTATACTCTGAGTGCTATGTGGAGATTATTGGTCGATGACGTCAGAGAGGGGCGTTTGGTCAGTCCAACCAAGACTGTGGTTTGGACAAATGGAACAAAGCACGGCATCGAAGAGGGAAGTGTTTCGAGGGATATCATCGCGTTTATGAATAGACAAACAAATCAAACGTCGACTAGAGATAATATTATGAGGGGACTACCGACCGCATTTCAACGGGGAAAAAAGGTGCCCAAGGATCTCGCACAAGAATATTTGCGCGAATTGGTAAAGATGGGAATTTTGAGAACGGAAAATGCCGACAATGAAAATTAGAGAAGAAACTCATTTCCTAAATAAATAGCAGGGGCAAATTGAAAAGAATGGAGGGAATCATTGAAAATATTGTTTATATCAAAATTAGAATTATCAACCACGATGTTTATATTATCTATTTTTATTGGCTCGATGAATCGCGTCTCTTTTAATTTACCTATGGGATAAGAATAATAGTTTGATTTTTTGATATGTTTTTTGTATATTTTTCCGATTGGATACCCATGTATTTTCCGGCATTGTTTTATAGAAACCCGTTTTATGCCTAGAGGGTAATCACGAACCCCCTTCTTAGCTTCCACGACGGGTTCTACAACAGGTCTAATCCGTTTGTAACCCACTGGGTACCCATAAATATTGCGTTTTTGTTCCAAGGTAACCCGTTTTATGCCTAGAGGGTAATCACGAACCCCCTTCTTAGCTTCCACGACGGGTTCTACAACAG
>VFLE01000032.1 GCA_009885205.1 Candidatus Shapirobacteria bacterium
CCGAGGTCGGGGAGGGGTGGCGGTGCGGGCGTTTCGTAACACACTTTTTAATTAAGGTCGCCTATGCTAAATGCTTTGGCGAACCGATGGAAACTGTCTTGTCGTTTTGTCGGTCATGCGGTAGTGCTTCGACCTGCTCGAGTCGAAGTCATAGAAATTTGCTTCGCAAATATATTTTAAACATCTCGTCGCTTCCGCTAGTAGATGAATAATATAGGCCCTGCGGCATAGACCGCAGGGTATTGACCTATATTAGCTCCTCGGCTCGGAAATGAAAAAAATTACTTTTTCATTTCTCTCGCTCTACGTCGCTAATAAAAATGCTAACAAACAATGAAGACATCCCAAATTGTGAGAGATGTTTTCTATGCAAGACCCGCTGCGAAAAGATTTATGATGTCCCCTCTCACCAAGGTCTGGCTTCGAGAGTACCCGAGGCCAGACCTTGGTGAGAGGGCGGTCCTTGGGGAACAAATCTTTTCGCAACGGATCTAGTTTTCAATGACCTCTCCTACAAGCTTCGCATCATATCGTAAGCCGGGAGCTTTCTATTTAATGGGTAACAAAAGTGCGAACACTTTTGTTACGCCTAAATCCAGTGCTGTAGAAAAATCTACAACACTGAACTTATAATCACTAGCGAGCGAAAAGCGAAAATTTATTTTCATTTTTCGCGAGCGACGTGATTATATACCAAAAAAGTTTCTGCTTTTTTGGTATATATACATTATATACAATGCAAGATGAACGTGCAAAGTATAGGTGTGGATAACTCGAAAACGAGTCTTAATGTCGAAAGTCAGAAAGTCAAAAGTAAATGCAAATTCACCATAAACTCGATAACCCAACATCGCTCCACACGGGTTTAGGATAGCAGAAAAAGAGGTAAAAAACAAGCAAGAGAGGCAATAAAGGACCGACCGAACAGTTCATGTCCAAGACACGAATCAGCTGATTCGAAGTCTCAAGTCAAAAGCGGATACAAAATGCATCTACTTTGGACTTTGGACTTTAAGACCTTTGACTTCTGATAGTTTGAACCCGAGGCGATGAGACTAAACTCATCAATAATGACATCAATAATCACGGCGGCTATGTACAGTGATGTACATAGACAAGCTGACTAATATCGGGAAAACCTAAACGAGTAATCGTATGGCAATTCCGAGGGAAGAGTAAGATAGAAGTATTGGTTTTTGAGGTTAAAAGTTGGGATAGCATCCTTACTTTATAAACTTTACTAACTTTTGAACTTTAGTAACTTATTCACCCGTAGAGACTAAACGTCAGCACCCCTTACCAAAAATAAGGGTTATGCTATAGTCCGATCCC
>VFLE01000156.1 GCA_009885205.1 Candidatus Shapirobacteria bacterium
CAATTGAATATAAACGACACTGTAAAAATTGAAGAAAAAGAATCGAGCGTCAAAAATGGTGTAGCTTTAAAAAAAAAAAACTTTCCCCAAGAACCCCCTCCTCGTTGTACATTTGAAGAGCTATTTCAGGAAACTCCTATTCCGAAATACGATCCATATGTCGTTTTTTCAATAACCGATTTTTCAAAGCTAAACGGGTTTTGGGCGAATGATAGCCAATATATAAAAATTTCCCTGGCTAAATCGGATACAAATACAAAAAGATTAATTATGGCATTTGGCCCCAGTGCATCGGGAAAATCGACTATTGGCGCAAATTTTATAAGCGCATTTGACGAATTGCCAAAGTCTTATATGACGATTGACGGTGGAAGATATCGCGAATTATCTGTAACATATCAAACGATTGTTAAAGCTTTGGGTGAAAGAGGTCTCGCTTTTTCAAATATGCATGATGAGTTATTTAAGGCAGGTAAAATAAAGGAAGAAATAATAAAATATTTAACTAATAGTGAACAAAAATTTAATTTGTATGTTCCTGATACAATTACAAAATGCCTTACGTTGGTTCTGCGTACAACATGTCAGAGTTTATACCAATCATATATAACTATCACCGAAGATACCGATTGGATAGGATTACATATATGGCAACATATTCATGGGGCAGATTGTCCGTATGATGCTGAACACAAATGTGAAGGATGTTATGAAAGTGGAAAAAAACGCGAACAAATAGAAGGAAAACAATATGATAGTAGAAGTTATAGTTTAGCGGATAAATATGGAAGAAATGAAGCTGCGCGTGCGCCTGGTGGAGGATTTATTATTCATAATTGTGGGGCCAGCGATCGCAAAAGCATTGTAGAAAAAGCGAACAGTCTTGGGGTTGCTAACGGAGAATTTAGTAAACGAACTAAACTACCTATAATGAATTTTTCTACATGCGGTTTGAATCAACCGCCGTTGAAAAACGGCGGAAGAATAACAAGAAGAACAAAAAAATATAAGAAAAAAACAATGCGACATAAGAGAAAATATAATGTATAATATATATGAAGTTGTCTATTTATTGGAAACAGGTGGTTCAATTTAGCAAAAAAAATTGGAAAGGGCTTTTTATCTGCGCGGCCATTTTGATATCTATTTTTTTATTTTTCAACCGAGGTCGCATTGAAGGTTTGGCTGATAATACGATGATATATAAGGAGGATGCAATAAACGCTTGTGGCCCTGACGATGTGTGTATAAATCACGTAAATGAATCGGACTCTGTGGATTCTGGTTCTGGTTCTGCTTCTGGTTCTGATTC
>VFLE01000058.1 GCA_009885205.1 Candidatus Shapirobacteria bacterium
ATGACAAACAATACCACACCGGCAGTAGTGGTCAATTATCGTCCCGATATGATATTTGCCTTACCGGGAATAATTAGTAAAGTTTTATCGGGGTGGAAGGAGTTATAAAATGAAAAAAACTTCAAACTTCAAACTTCAAACAAGAAAGAATCGGGGGCAAGTGGCGATAATTGCCCTGTTGGTGTCGGCGGTGATGTTGACCATGGGACTGTCGATGTCAAAAAAGGAGACGACGGAAATAAAGGTAAATGCCAATGACGAGATGTTAAAAAAAGCCTTTGATACGGCAGAATCGGGTATAAACTTTTATTTGGGAACTGGGGGGACAAATTACCAATCACCCGATAGTGGCAGTTTTGCCAGTATAAATACCACTAAGATTGGTGATGGGAGTGACAAAATTGACTTTGGAGAATTTGTACTGACAGGAAGTAGTGAAAGTTATTGGTTGGTTAATCATTTGAATAATGGTGATATTGGGACAACTTATTTTGGTGGTCCTAATGTTGATGTTTGTGGAGTAGGATATTCTGGATTAATTGAGGTCAGTTATTTTTATAAAACCGGAGCTAGTTTTAATTTAAGACGAGAACAATATAATTTAAATTCAAGTTGTGCGACGGTGACAATTAGTGTGGGCCAATCCCCTATTTTGGTGTCGATCATGCCGGTGGTTAATGGAGGTAAGTTTTATGTGGAGGCCAACAATGGGGGGACATTTGCTTCCCAGGGAACTGATATTGAATCAGAGGGAGTCGCGCAAGGACAGGCCAAAAAGAAACTAAATATCCGCCAGCGATATAAAGTACCGGGGTTTATGGTGTCAGGGATGATGGCCGAAGGATCGATATTGAGTGATTAAAACTAAAATTTTTGCTAGACTGATATATGAGTAGTTTTACGGGCATTGATTTGGGAGTGGGGAGTATAAAAGTAGTTAGCCTGTCAAAAGATGGTGACAAAATTGTGTTGGACAATATTGGTGAAGTCAAAACACCTCAGTTTAATAAACTATCTGACTTAAATCCGGTTTTAAAAAGTTTGTTAAGGGAAATGAAATTGGAAGATGCCCAGGTAGTGGTATCGTTGCCCGAAGATAAAATTGTGTCTCGATTGGTGTCACTGCCACCGTTGAAAGAGAGTGAAATAAAAGATGCCCTTCGTTTTGAGGCCGAGACATTTGTACCTTTTCCTTTGGAAGAGGTATCGATTGATTATGAAGTGGTAAATACTGATGATGCTGGCCGGCTGACAGTATTTGCGATTGCGGCCCGCAATGATTTGGTGGCAGAATATATTAAGTTATTTAAAAGTTGTGGGATAGAATTGTCGGCCATTGAGCCAACTTCTTTGGCCTTGCGACGCTTGGTGGGACAAACGGTAATAGAGGCAAAGTCAATTATGATACTGGATATTGGGGAAAAGTTTTCGGACATTATTAGTTTACATGAAGGAAATATTTTTTTTGCGAGATCTTTATCGGTCGGGGGTGAGTCACTAACTCGGGCGATTTCGGTAAATTTGGGATTAGACATGGCCAGTGCCGAGGAATACAAAAAGGCTTATGGGATGAAGGAAATGGAGCTGGAGGGTAAAATAAAAAATGCGATTATGCCAGTGTTTGAAAGTATTTCGGAGGAAGTTAGGCGGGCGATTGCGATGTACGTAGAATCACACAACAAATCGGTTGATTTATTAATTTTAAGTGGTGGTGGGGCAAAGATGCCAGGATTGGCCGAGGAATTGACAAAAAAACTGGGGGTGGAAGTTCAGATAATGCAACCATTTTTGAAAATTGAGACAACTCGAATTGTAGTCCCAGTTGATTTGAATTTGGATGGTTATAGGTTTTCGGTGGCCACTGGTTGTGCCTTGCGAGGTTTGGTATGAGTTTAAATTTATTGCCCAACCAAGCCAAGTTTCAGGTGAAAAAAATAAGAGCGATAGCTTTGAGTCGAAAGATAATGATAACTTTTTTGATAATTTGGGTAGTATTGGTGTTGGTAGTTTTGGGGCTAGAACAGGGAGAAAAATGGTGGCTTAACAAACAAAATATGGGGTATAAATTAGTGGTGGCCGATTATTTGCAGTCGTCCCCAGAAATTGTGACTAGCCAAACTATAAAATTTCGAGCCAAACTTTTGGGCAAAGTTTTGGCCGATAGGTTTGAATATGCTGATGCTTTTAAAATTGTGGGGACGGCTTTTGACGATAGTATTAAAATAAAAGATTTTGAATTAAAAGAAAAAAGTTTTTTTCTGGTGTCAGTAGTGGTAGAAGATAACCAGACAATGAAATTATTAGAAAACAGAATTGGGGAAATTAATTTTGGGGGAGAACCGGCAATTAAAAAAATTGTGATAAAATCGGTAGTTTTTACTAAAGTTGAGGCCAAATGGTTGTTGACCATGGAGGTTTATTTAAAATGAATAAAATAAAAAGTTGGTTACCTGATAAATTATTTGGCAAAGACACTGGGATTTTGTCGGTTTGGTTTTTGCCGGTGGTAGGGATGGCGATGTTAATTTTGGTGTTTGTGGGGGTAGTTTTGCCTCGGTTTTCAGAGGTAAAAAACTTGTTTTCTCAAATTGATAAAGTATCAAAAGATGTTAAATTGTTAAACCAAAAGAGAACTTATTTGTTGTCTTTGGACCAGGCAGAATTGAAATCAAAGTCAGATTTGGTGGAAAATGGGGTATTATCGGAGAAAAATTCGTATTTATTAATAAAAATAGTTAGTAAAGTGGTATCTGATTTTGGATATACGGTGGCTGACTTTTCGGTGACCTTGGGTGATATCAAAGAGATTGATAAAAAATCGGTGAAATTTGACTATCAAAAAGTGCCAGTTGAGGTGGTGGTAACCGGTCCAAAAGCTAATTTTTTGGAAATGGTATCGGGGATGGAAAAAAGTTTGCCGGTATTGTCGATTGACAATTTTAATATGGTGTCGGCAGGTGAAGTGGCAACTATAAAAATGAGTATTTCGGCCTATTATTTGCCTGATTGGACTCAGGCCAAGTTGGAGGGTTTGTCAATTACTGATTTAACGCCAAGTAAGGATGAATCAGAGATTCTGTCACAAATTAGTAGCTATAAATATTATGGAACTTCGGGGGGGGAAATAGGGGGAGAGGGACAAAAGTTTGTGCCTAATAATAGAATCGACCCGTTTTATTGATGTGTATACGTCATTGCGAGGAATATTTACAATAATGACGAAGCAATCTCGTTGGGATTTAGAAAGCGCTTATTCGATTTCAATGAGATTGCCACGTCCGGCAGTCGCCGGACTCGCAATGACGTGTTGTTTTATTCCTTAATTTCTAGCATGTAGCGGACATCTGGGTAGGCGAGGTTGAGAAGAGTGCGGAGTGATTTAATTATTTTACCTTCTTTGCCAATTAATTGGCCAACAAATTCGGGTAGGGCAGAAACAGAAATAATGGTAATGCCGTTTTCATCGCGAGAATTGACAGTAACATTGGCAGATTCGGGTAAAATTGAGGTAACAATATATTGAGCTGTATCAGAGATAGTACTCATAATTATTCGGCTTTGGTTTTAACAGCTTTCTTTTTGTTGGGATATTTGGTGGGGTTTAAAAGCTTGTCGACTCCAAGAGTAACTTGGGCGCCATTTTTGACCCATTTTTGCATTTCTTCTTTATTAATTTCTAGAGTCTTTGATTGAGGAGTATAAAAACCCAAGTCGGCGGTAAATTTGCCGTTCATTTTGCTGTGTTGTTCGGCCACCACAATTCGAAATGAGCGTTGGTGAATTTTTCCATTTGGTCTGAGTTTTATTTTGAGCATGGATGAAGTATAACAAACTAAGTTCCAAAAAACAAAGTCACAATTTCCAGGTAAATTACATAAATCAAATTACAAATTAACAATATAAATTATTTGGAAATTGTAAATTTGGAATTTGTTTTTTACTGAATTATTTTAATAATTCAGTTGTTGCATTGATGGCGGCTTGTTCTTCGGCTTTTTGTTTGGAATTGCCTTCGCCTTGGGCGATTAACTTGTCACCAATATAGGCAGCCGAGATAAATTTTTTGTTATGATCAGGACCGGTTTGGGAAATGACTTGATAATTGGGAGTAGTCCCCTGTTTTGATTGGGCAATTTCTTGGAAAATACTTTTGGGATCTTTGTACTCGGTTTTTAAGGAAAAATTGTCGATACTAGATTGTAAAATTTGACTTAAAAAGGTATCACTGGCTACTTGTCCCCCATCTAAATAAATAGCCCCAATAATAGCTTCTAGGGTATCGGCTAATATAGAGATATTGAGACGACCACCGTGGGTTTCTTCGCCTTTGGATAAGTTAATATAATTGCCTATTTTAAGGGATAAAGCGATATCTGCTAAATTTTGGGTTCTGACAATTAAACTGCGTAAATTGGTCATTTGACCCTCGTTGAAATTGGGAAATTTGTGATATAAAATTTGAGACGTCCATTGTTCTAAAACAGCATCACCCAAAAATTCTAGTCTTTCGTTGGAAGTAGTAAAGGTATTTTTAAATTCGTTTAGGGAAGATCGATGGACTAAAGCTTGGTGCAATAATTTCTCGTCGTTAAAGCTGATATTTAATAATTTTAATAAAGGTTTTAGATCAGTCATTGATTGTTTGTTTAATTATAGAACCCAAAACGGCATTAACAAAAGAAGATGATGATTCGTTGCCATATTCTTTGGCAATTTCTACCGCTTCGTCAATAATTACCTTGATAGGTGCTTTTGTCTGGGAAAACAATATTTCCCAAATAGCTAGGCGTAAAATAGACAAATCGACCCGATTAATTTTGTCGATAGGCCACTTGGGGGCAAAAAATTTTATTTTATTATCAATTTCATTAACACTAATGATTATGTCTTTTATGGCTAATTTTGGGGTATTTTTGACTGATTCCCAGGCAAAAAGCTCTTGAAAAAGATGAATCCGTTTTTTATGGCGAGGATCGAGTTTACTTTTCACAATTTTGACACAAGAAACCTGGTCGTTTATCTTGGCCACATTTGAGACATTTGGTAACTTGGGCTAGGGCGGGGCCAGTTTGGGTGGCGCGTCGGCGGCCTTGGCGACGACTAGAGGGCCAATGTTTTGGTAGTGCGGTCATGGAGGTATTATAACACGGATAAATCGTGTTGTTTCGCTAGGGGAATATCTTTGACATTTGTCTGTATCTTGAAAAAACAGAGAAAATAGAAAAAATTATTTTAATTTGCTTGTTTTTACTGATGACTATATTTTTTTTAGAAAAAGTGCATAATTATTTTATGGAAAACATAACAACTGAAGTTAAAGATAAGGGTTTTGTTGTTACACTTGGGGGAAGAGGTCATGAGGTCTCCTCTGATACTTTGATTTTGACGCTATTTTCTACTACATCAATATTACAAGAAATCAACAAAGAACTTTCTCCAGATAAGAGAATAGAAGTAAAAATTAAAGCTTTAAATGAAGGAAGTTTTGAAATTATTCATTCATTGAAAGAAGTCGCTATTGGGTTTTTAAAGCCAGAATCAATTGCTTACTTGTCTGGATTGTTTGGAATTTTTGTTGGGGTTATTGAACTTAGAAAGTTTTTAAAAGGTGAAGAGCCAAAGTCAACTAGTGCGGTTGATACTGGAGTAAAAGTAGAGAATGTTGATGGAGACGTAACAATATTTGATCAAAAGATTGTGAATATCTATCAAGACAATCAAATGATTAATGATCTTTTAAGTAGACAATTCGAAAAATTGAATACTGATGAAAGTGTCGAATATTATTCGATACGGAAAGATACTGATAAAAATGCGGAGGTGGTGTTTGAAGCAAATAGAAATGATTTTGTTAATTTACAAAATAAACGAATTGTTTCAAAGGAATCTGTCCGAGAGAATATCCGACAACAAATATATTTAAAAATAATAAAATTAGTATGGAATGATGATAATAAGTGGGCATTCTTATATGATGGGAATAAAATATCAGCTTTTATCAAAGATCCTGACTTTTTTGTTAAAATTGACGATGGAGAACAGTTTGCCAAAGGTGATGAATTGGTTGTGGACTTGAAAATATACCAAATTTTTGATCAATCAATAAACGGTTATATTAACCAGGACTATGAAATTATTACGGTACATAAACATATACCAAGAAATGAACAATTAAAATTCGGTAAACAATTCTAATTTTTTTAATTCGTCGTATTGGTACTGATTTGATTGATAATTAGTTTTGATAAGTTAAATGTTGCTTTGGTCAGATCTTGAATAATAGATTTTGCTATGACAAGAGATTTTTCGTCAAAATAAAAATGGCCATGTTGAAGAGTGGAAAATAATTCACCGGGGCCACGGAGTTTTAAGTCAAACTGAGCCAGTTGTTGGCCTTCGTAATGAGTGGTTAAATATTTTAGACGGCTACTATTTTGATTATCGGCAAATAGATAACAAAAACCAGAGTCGACTCCCCTACCCACTCGGCCGCGTAATTGATGAAGTGAAGCTAGACCAAAGCGGTCGGCGGACTGAATAATAATAACGGTAGCGTTGGGAAAATCGATACCGACTTCGATAATGGGGGTGGTGACTAAAATGTTTATCTTATTGTCTTTAAAATTGGCAAATATTTTTTGACGTTGAATTTCGGGAATTTTACTATGAATTAATTCTAATTTTAATTTAGGAAAAATAGGTTTTAATTTGGCAAACTCTGTAGTGGCCGATTTGACGGTAGTAAGGGTGTCTGAGTCTTCGATAAAAGGACAGACGATAAAAGCCTGATGATGAGTCTTTTCAATTTCTTTTTTTAACCATTTATAACAATCGGTGATTTTATTTTCGGGGACGATAAATGTTTTGACTGGTTTCCAATGGGGTAGATGGGATAAATAGGAAATGTCTAAATGGTTATAAATAGAGAGTGCTAGAGTCCTGGGAATAGGGGTAGCAGTGAGAGAAATGGTGTGAGGAGGATTTTTTAATTTGGATAAAAAATTTCGTTGAATAACGCCAAATTTGTGTTGTTCGTCGATGACCAATAGAGCAATTTTTTTGAAAAAAGAAAGGTCTTGATAAAAAGCCGCATGAGTGGAAATGATTATGGCGTTTGGGGGAATTTTTCCTAATTTATTTTTATTATTTAATAAATATATAGGAGTTTTAGGGAGAGTTTTTTTAAAAAAAACAAAATGCTGAGAAGCCAGAACTTGGGTGGGGGCGACGATTAAAGAAATATGTTGATTAAATGAGGTGAGGTGAGTGGCTAACAGGGCAACAATGGTTTTACCCGAGCCAACATCGCCTGACAATAACCGATGGGTGGGGTTTTGGGACAGTAAATCTTTGCTGATTTCTTGCCAGGCAATTTTTTGGGAAGGTGATAGTTGATAGGGTAAAAATTTGGTATCAGGAATTTTAGTTAATAAAAAGGCGGGTTTTTTATTTAAAATATTTTGTTTTTGGAGTTGGGATTGGGCAAGTAAAGATAATGATTGGTGTAAATTGAGACGATTTTTGGCTAACAATAATAATTTTTGGGAATCGGGTTGATGAATTTGAATTAAAGCTTGGTTGATGTCAAATAAATTATACTTTTTTAAAATATTTGGAGGTAAAATTTCTGAATAATTTTTTAATAAATCATCCAAATTTAATTTGATGGTTCTCTCGATCCAATTAGAGTTGAGAGTGGCAGATTGATGGTATAGGGGAATAATTCTGCCTGTTTTTTGGCCGATTAATGGGGCAACAATGGTAATTTTGTTTTGAAAAAGAGAGACTGACCCGGCCACGGCCAAATTTTGGCCGACAATAATATTTTTGGCTAAATATGGCTGGTTAAACCAAATTAAATTAAGAGTTCCGGTACTGTCTTGGATAGAGGCTCGCTGGATATTTTTGTGAGTTTTAGTAAAAATGTTTTGGAAAGAAATTATTTTGCCTTGATAAGTGGCTGGCTCCCCGATGGTAAAATCGGCGATTTTTAAAGTATGGGAAAAGTCTAAATAGCGAAATGGTAAATAAAACAATAAATCGTTTTGAGTAAAAATGCCAAGATCGTTTAATCTGTGACAAGAAATTGGGCCAATATTTTTTAATACCGATAAATCATCCATTTTTCTATGTTATCATTTATATTATGAGGTTTTTAGGTATTCGGCAAAGACAATGGAAAAAAATAATTTTAATAACCGCTTCACTGGCCCTGTTGTTGTCAGGGGTCGTGCCATTCTTAAGCGTTTTAACTTCAAAATAGATTTGAAAAATAAACGAACTTGGTATAATTTATTTAGACTATTTTTGGTTGGTTTGGGAATATTTTTGGTATTGACATTGATTTTGTTTGCCTGGTTTTCTAAAGATTTACCAAACCCCACCAAGGTGGTCAGGCGCGATGGTTTTACTTCGCGGATTTTTGATCGTAACGGAAAATTAATTTATGATGTGTACAAAGACGCTAAACGAAACCCGGTGGAGTGGGCTGATATTCCAGAATATTTAAAAAAAGCCACAATTGCGGTAGAAGATAAGGATTTTTATAAACACTCAGGGTTTGACCCATTGACCCCTTTTAGGATTATAAAAAATGTTTATTATTTTCGTAAATTAACTGGTGGATCAACTTTGACCCAACAATTGGTCAAAAATGTTTTGTTGACTTCCGAAGTTTCGGTAACTCGGAAGATTAAAGAATTTTTATTGTCAGTTCAACTGGAGTCTAAATATAAAAAAGATGAAATTTTGTTGATGTATCTTAATGAAGCACCGTATGGAGGAGCATCTTGGGGGGTGGGTTTTGCAGCCGAACAATATTTTGGTAAAAAAGTCAAAGATTTGACTTTTGTGGAGTCGGTAATTTTGGCTGGTTTACCCCAAAGACCCAATGTTTATTCACCTTTTTCCAAAACTCCTAAAGCCTATATTGAGCGAAGTGCTCATGTGCTGACGCGGATGGTGGAGGATGGTTATATAACCTCGGAGCAAAAAATAGAAGCCCAAAAAGAGATAGAAAATTTTAAATTTTATGAAAGTAAATCACAATTATTGTCACCTCATTTTGTGTTTTGGGTCAAAGATCAATTAATAGAAAAATATGGAGAAGAAGTGGTTGAAGGTGGAGGTTTAAAAATAACCACTACTTTGGATTTGGATATTCAAACTGAAGTCCAAAAAATTGTGGCGGAAGAAATAGAAAAAGCGGAAAAACTGGGAATTTCTAATGGAGCGGCGATGGTAATTGATCCAACTTCGGGCCAAGTTTTGGCGATGGTGGGGTCACGTGATTATAATTCGGACAAAACTGACGGGAAATTTAATGTGGCGACTCAGGCTTTGCGTCAACCAGGGTCGGCGATTAAACCAATTACTTATCTAACGGCGATTAAAAAAGGCTATACGGCGGCATCGTTGATTATGGACACTCCGGTAACTTTTGCCTCAACTTCGCCGGGACAAAAAGATTATAGCCCCCAAAATTATACTGGTAAGTTTGTTGGTCCACTCAGTTTGCGTCAAGCTTTAGGTAACTCGATTAATACCACGGCGGTAAAAATGTTGGCTCGAGTGGGATTATCAAATATGTTAAAACAAGCTTTTGAAATGGGATTGACAACCTTAGAACCAACTACCGAAAATTTAAGACGATTTGGATTGGCAGTCACCTTAGGAGGGGCAGAGGTAAAGATGATTGACCTAACCTCGGCTTATGGAGCATTTGCTAATGGAGGCAAGCGGTTTGACCCGGTGGGGGTATTAAAGGTAGAAGATCAAAAAGGTCGGGTGTTGGAAGTTTATCGGGAAGTAGCAGGAAAACAAGTGATGACACCACAAGAAGCTTTTATAATTTCTAATATTTTAGCCGATAATTTTGCTCGAGAAATTACTTTTGGAAGTGTTAATTCATTAAACATTGCTGGTTATCAAGTGGCGGTTAAAACAGGAACAACCAATGATAAACGAGACAATTGGACAATTGGCTGGACGCCAAATTTGTTGGTGTCGGTGTGGGTGGGTAATAATGACAATAGTCCGATGGGTAAGGTGGCCTCGGGGGTGTCGGGAGCCAGTCCAATTTGGCGCAAAATTATTTTATCAACCATAAAAACCAGAAATAAACAAGATTTTCCTATTCCGGAAAAAATAATTAGCTTGGAGGTTGATCGAGTATCGGGGTGGCCGGTACATGATGGATTTGCCTCAAGACAGGAATACTTTATTGATGGAACGCAACCAACTGGGTCTGATTTAATTCATTTGCAATCAAAAGTTTGTAAAGATAAGGCTGGTTTAGCGACACCTGAAGATGTGGTTAATAATAATTTTAATACTAAGGAATATTTTAAATTTAGTGAAGATGACCCAGTCTCGACTGACGGTAAAAATCGGTGGCAAGAAGGAATTGATGGGTGGATAAACACCCAGGCGGATAAGGATAAATATTTTCCTCCATCTGACTATTGTCGGACTGATGGTACAGTGACGGTAAATTTTGATTCACCTTCTGATCGTCAAACAGTGTCTAATAATTTTGATGTTAAAATTTCGACTTCGTCACTTAAAAAAATTAATGAAGTAAAATTGTGGGTCAATGGGACCGAGTCAAAAACGTGGACAGAAAGGCCGTTTGAAGTCAGTTTAAATTTAGCAGACGGATTATATTCTCTAAAAATAAGAGCAACTGACAAAGATGGGGCGAGTAACGAGAAAGAAATAAAAATTGGGGTTAATAAACCGTGGGATTGGGCACCGAGTCCAACTCCGACGATTGTAGTTCCAACCCCAACAATTGGTGTTACTTTACCAGTTACACCTATTCCGACCTAGTTTGATATATAAATATAGTCTAAAGACAGGTTAAGTATATTTTGATATGGTAATCAGCAGTCGTGTGTATCGAGTGCTAATTATTCAGCTCTAGTGCAAAGAATTGAGGTGTTGGTAATTACTGGTTTAGGTTCTTTTTCGTCGACAAGTAACACAGGCAGATTGACCCTTAATGTATTTGTGTCAGGTTTTTCTAACTCCTCATTAATATCTTCTTTTGTTGACATAAATTAATTAAGCGCTAATTGGAACACCCCATATTTTTTGTCTTGATTCAGGTAAATCAGTTAGTCTTGTATTTATTCTTGTTGTGGTAATTTCCTGTAATCTTGCTCTTTGGGCATTTTGTAGTAAGTCATAAAATCCTCCTGCACGTGCATCGGTTGATTGTCGCGATGCTTCGTATCCTCTTTGTGCAGCAGCTACTGCTTTTTGTGCTTCTGTCTTTTTTTTCATATTCTTTAATTTAATAAATAATAAATTTTATCCCGCAGTGGCGGAATAAAAAAATCCCCTGTCGGGGATGTTGATTTTTATGACTTTCGTCTTATTCGTCAACGTCCCCGCGCTATGGCAAGGAAGTGGGTGACAATAATAAGAGTACGAGAGTACATAAAGGGATGATACTAATTTAAATTAAAGGTGTCAAGGTGGATATTTTTTGACTTGTAAACTTATTTTGTTGCTTGGGTGCTGATGTAACTTTGATTAATTATTTTGCTAATGGGATATATTGTAGAGACGCCCCGCGCCTGCCCGCCTATGGAGGGGGGCGTCTCTACAAGGACTCGAATAGGCCGAATATTGGGGAATAAGCGCATCGAAACACACTTTGATAACTAAATTATGTCAAATTAAAAGTTTTAAGGTGGATATTTTTGGCGGTTTTGTCATCGGTGTTGTAATAACAAACCCGGAAGGTATATTTGTTTTCAAAAATGTCGGTGATTTCCATTGACCATAAAATGTTTTTGTCGATAATACTCGAATATTTTTTTATTAATTCGATTGGGTCAACTTTTTCGTCAATGGTGACATTGGCATCTAAAGTTATTATTTGTGAAGTTAATTCGATGGCGGAATTATTGATGATTTTGGGAATATAACTATCAGGCTTTTCAAGATC
>VFLE01000128.1 GCA_009885205.1 Candidatus Shapirobacteria bacterium
AAATAAACAAAAAATAAAATCTCAACAAAAATAAAATATCAACATTTCTAAAATCTTAACAAAAATAAATTCTCTACATTTATAAAAACTCCGCAAAAATAAAAAAACAGAAAAATACTATAATATAATATTCGCCAGTATTTACTCGGTGTTTTAAAAAGAAATAACAAAGCATTTTCTCAGTAAGTTAAAAATAAATAATTCACGCATTCTTTAAGGACGGAAGCAAGAAGAAATAAAATTAACGATCTAATAATAAATTCATTTCATCTTCATAGTTTCTAATGGCGGTTTCATTTTCTTTGATATCTGTTCTAATCCTCTGTAGTATTAATTTATTATCATTTTTATTTAAAAATTCTAAATTTTCATTTAAAAATTCTAATGTAGTAAGGTAATCTCGTTGATGAGATTTAATATGTCTATGCAATACTTGTAGTGTTGTAACTGTGTAATTATAATAATTCCATTTAAATATTCTTAAATTGACATCACTTAATTGAACCCCTTTCTTAATTTCCTTCATACAACAAGTATGAGCATCATAAGACATAACGTCGTTGATTAAGTCTGATGGAATAACATTTAATAATACTGTCAAGTGTGTCGTGTTGATGGCGGACATTTTTGGGTTGGTATAAATATACGAATTATTTTTATTTTCATAAATTTGTGTTTTTGACATACTTTTATAATAATATATACATCTATAAATCTTATATGTTTTTTTCGTCGTTGAAAAGAATAAATTTAATTAGAATTATAGTTTCTAATAACATCACTAATAAACATTCTTAACGCTCTCATATTCTTCACAAAACTACTTGGTTTATGTCTTACACGCTCTTTATAACTTCTTTTATTATTGTCGTTGAATATATCACCAAACATTATATATATTACAAAATAAAAAATTCCGTTGAAATTACATTTTTTCAAATTTTGGTAAATTTTTTCCACCTTTAATTTTTTGTTTTAGTTTAATCTGTTTCTTCAAATTCTCTTTTTTAATTTCTTTAACTAATAAAGGTGTTTCTTTACTAACTCTTATTGTTGGTCTATAAACTGGGTATTCTTTATTTCCTATATCTTCCCATTTTTCTTTAAACCATCTAACTAAACCAATTTTTTGTTTTTCTCCTGTATATCTTCCTCCTAATTCTTTATATTTTTTAACCAAAGCACCCGAACGATAAGCGGAAGGTTTTTCATATTGTTGATAAACAATTTTTTTTGCTTTCTCATAAAGTTCTTTATCTTGAATATTCATATAATAATAAGAAATAAATTATTGAACCAAAATTTTTACTAAATACTCTTTAATTTTATCATTGTTCTTATACTTATCATTGTCTAAAATAGTAATATACCATTTACAGTATTCTTTATCTACTGACATTTCAATGAATTTCTTTCCTTTGTATTTACCAATAGGAACAATCCATTCATTAATCGCATTAATTTGTTTTTCGGTAAGTGATGTAAGCATAGATTGATATATATATTACAAAACAAAAAAAATTTTAAAAATAACGAAAAAGAATAAAAATTTTAAATTTCCGTTGATTAAATAGTTTTTTTCTCAATTATTTTGACTCTAAAAAATTCAATATCTTCATTTGATAGTTTATTTTTTATATATTCTACTACATAGTCATCATCACTTCCCCATTTTAAATAATCTTCTCCCGTCATTTCAATTG
>VFLE01000103.1 GCA_009885205.1 Candidatus Shapirobacteria bacterium
ATTTTCGAGTGAATTTTCGAGTGAATTTTCGAGTGAATTTTCGAGTGAATTTTCGAGTGAATTTTCGAGTGAATTTTCGAGTGAATTTTCGAGTTTCTTTACAAATGTTTATTTCTCGATAAAGTACCCTTCTATTCTTTGAAAAGGAGGGATCTTAAGGGAACCAAGGTTCCCTTAAACCTTAAACCCTTCTTATTGGTGCGGAATATTATGTTTTGCACACCAATGAATACATTTTTCAACATTCGATCGAACAAGTGCGCTTATTTTGTCAGTCTTGTTTTTCGAATCCATCAATAGAATGGTATTATGGATAACTTCAATCTGTTGTTGCCCGAATATGGCATTCAGTTCTTCAATACGAGTTATAAAAAAGTTCGCCAACGGAATATTCAAAAAACGAACAATGCGAGGCTCGTGTGTCATTGTAGCAGAGAGCGCATTCATTTTTCCAAAGATATCCCTCAAATACGGATAAATATCGACACACGACTCGTGCAAAAAACCCTTACATACCACATATTTTTCTGAATTTGCATAACGACTCGTCTGCGGCTTGGTAATATATACCTTATCATAAACCGATGATAAAATTGCTAAAATATCGATTGTATGCTGCATAAAGCAATCAAATAATTTCAACACAAAAGATCCCCCCCTTTTTTGCATACATATGGCAAATGCCATTTGCGCAAAAAGGAGACGAGCAATATGTACTTCTTGATTGTTAAAATCCGACGAAAAATCAAACCCACCGTCACCAGTAATAATGTCCATTTTTGAACCGTATTTTCCAACGCAATATTCGAAATTTGCAATGGATAAAATATCCCCCGTTCCATCATATCCATTTTCGATTTTTACTGTTGCATTCTCCTTTAGGAATTTCTCGCTTTTTTTCCACGCAGGAATGTTTGGATCGTATACGTCATCCAGTATAGTCATACCAATATATTCGTCGTTTTTGTTTTCACGCATATTTACGAGAGCCTCTATAAATCCACCGGGACCTTCTGCCAAATGAAATGTGTTTATTTTATCGCTAGGCAAATCATCAAGTAATCGAAATAAATTAGAAATTTCAATCATTTTGAAATAGGATCGCGAAAGGGGTTTGTATTTAGACACACTTTTGTATTTGGGAATATTTCCGGAAAAAGGTTCGTCTGATTTTGCCGGAATAACGGGGACAATCGTGTGAATATATTCATATGGATTTGTATAGCGTTTATAAATATCCCATTCGCGTTCATATATATCGATTCGTTCTTTGATATCATATAAATATTTCGAGAGAGATTGAGAAATAATTGGTTTGGGAAATTCTTCTTGGTTATCTTCGAATCCAGGAGGAGGAACAAGACGCATTTCATAAAGACAATCGATATGTTTATATAAATTGAGCGAGTTTCTTGGAATTTGTAAATGAATCATATTTAGAAAGAGAGGGGATACGATAGATAATATCGACCGAAGCGTTTATATGTATTTTAAGATGTTTTTATTATAGGTGGGGACCAAGACCCCTTTTTTTTAAAGGAGGGTGGTCTTAGGGTCTGGAATCCGCTTCTTTGACGTAGTCCCCCCAATAAATATATATGAATAATATATAGAATAGAATGGCGTCAAGCAAAAAAATGGGCAAATCAACGATGAGCAAATCCATGAAAAAAAAGATGATGAAATTAATGAAGAAAAAGAATTTGACTGAGAAAGAGAAGAAAATGATGAAGAAAATGATGCAAAAGGGAGGTGTTTGGTGGAACCCCCTTTCATGGGGATCCCCGGATCCAAACGGAACCGCAGCCCCTACCGCGGCTGTCGCGGCTCCGGCTACCGATAATACGGATGAACATACCGTAATGAAAAATAATATTTGTCAACTTTGTAATAAAGTCGGTGCGGAGTGTGATTGTCCCGAGTCTCCTATGAAAGCGGAGGGTTCTATGCCGGAAGAAGAAAAAGAGGGAGAAGTTCCTGAAAATATGGAAGAAGGACAAGGAGAAGGACCTCAAGGAGAAGGACCTCAAGGAGAAGGACCTCAAGGAGAAGGACCTCAAGGAGAAGGACC
>VFLE01000104.1 GCA_009885205.1 Candidatus Shapirobacteria bacterium
AGCTCTATTAAAAATAATGCACAAAATTAAAAAAACACCTTATGTCTAACATCACCATCATCCTCCTCACCAAAAACGAACAAGATAATTTGAGCCAGTGGGCGAAATGGTTGCCGCAATTAAGTCGGGTTAACGAAATAGTTGTCGTCGATGACGGGTCGACTGACGACACCAAAAAGATTTTAAAATCTTTTGAATCTAAAAATCTAACAGTTAAAATTTTTGATAGGGGACTGGAGGGCAACTTTGCCGCCCAACGCAACTTTGCCGTTAGCCACGCTACCAACAACTGGATATTGTTTCTTGACCCCGACGAAACTCCCTCACCAAAAATAATTGATTATTTAAATAATCTCGAATTAAACAATAATTATTGCTACACCATTAAACGCTATTTGGTCTATGCCGACCACATTTTATATCACGGCATATCCGCCACCGATAACCCCATTCGATTATTTAACAAAAACTCGGGTAATTTTGCCGGCCCTATCCACGAAGTTTGGTCTACTAACAATAAAATTGTCAAAATAAATTTCCCCATTTTTCACCATTCCGCTCCCTCCCTCAAAATCTTTTTAAATAAATTAAATGTCTATTCCACCATCCGTTCCCAAGAGTTATTTGATCAAAAAATAAAAGTCAATCTACTTGACATTTTTATTTACCCCAAAGCCAAATTTATTCAATATTATTTTTATCACCTCGGTTTTATCGACGGCATCGCTGGTTTAATAATTTGTCTATCCCTAGCCTTTTATAGCTTTCTAGTCCGTTCCAAATTATGGAAACTTTATCACGTCTAATTTTCTACCCATTACTAATTGCCTTCTTCTGGGGAAAACTGTTTCCCATTATTGACATCTTTATCGTCCTTTTCGCCATCACCAATCTTTTTTGCCAAAAAAGTCTAAATATTAAAAATAAATATCTGCTTTTTTTTACCTTAGTTGCCATCATATCTAATTTACTATATTTTAACCTTATAGCTTGGCTTTATTTAATCCGGTTATTGTCCTTGATTTCCCTTTTTATTTATCCACCCAAATTAAACCAAAATCAAAGTAAATTTTTAAACATAATTTTATCAGCCTCTGTACTTTTTGGACTAATTCAATATTTTATCTGGCCTGATTTTACTATCTTTGCTTCACTAAATTGGGATCCTCATTTATATCGTTTAGTCGGCGCTTATTTTGATCCAACTTTCACTGGATTAATTTTCTTATTTATATTAATTTACATCTTCTTTTCCAAAATAAAATATAAAAACATACTTCTATTTATTGTTTATTTAGCCATTTCTTTTACCTATAGTCGATCAACTCTTTTATCTTTTTTGATTGTCTTTAGCTATATCGCGATTATCAAAAAAAGTAAAAAAATATTTTTTACCACCTTATCCATATTTATTATCACCCTTATCCTCCTTCCTCGAATGCCAGGGGAGGGGACCAAGCTCGAAAGAACATCATCATTTTTTGCCAAAATCGAAAATTACAAACAAGGGATAAGCATTTTTATCAAAAAACCAATTTTAGGTATTGGTTACAACAATATTCCCAACCTTAATCCCCAGAACAATCAGTCCCATTCCAATTCTGGCTTTGACAGCAGCCTACTCACTATTGCCATTACTACCGGTATCTGCGGTCTAATATTTCTATTACTAGGTCTACGTTACGAGTTTATCCACGCCAATCTTTTTTATCAATCACTTTTAATCGCTATTTTAACCCACTCACTTTTTGCCAATTCTCTCTTTTACCCATACACTGCTCTCCTGCTCGCGCTACTAAAAATTAAAAAACAAAAGTAATCGCGATCTTCTTTTTAGTTTCATTACCAGCCAAGTCCCGCAAGACAATCTCAATATCATTTTTACCTGCGTTTAGTTGAAATTTGATTTTAAATTTACCACTATCATCGACCATGGCTAATCGATTATTAACCGTCACATTCACTCCTTTTTCACTTTGCCCTATCACATCAAAATCAGCCGTATCAACTTTTAGGGATTCCTCAGCTGGGTTAACCATCGTCACTGCTGGAGGAGTTTTATCATAGTCAAGCTTAATCATTTTTGACAACTCACTACTACCTACTTTATCCTTGGTCGCAATTGCAAAAAAATTATTTTCTCCCTCATCTAAACTAATATTAGTAAATACAAAATCTCCAGTGTCTGTGGTTGTCACTTCTCCCACTGATACGTCATTTTTTAGTAATTTTATATTAGTTAGCGCTTCCGCCAAACCCGAAATGTCAATTGTGGCGCTATTGGTAGCTTCATAATTAACAATCAATCGAGGTGGTAAAGGTGGCATTGTTTTCTCGACCTGAACTTTTCCATTTCTATTTTTGGCCTCCCCCAATAAGACTGATACTTTAACTAAAAAAGGCAATCCAAAAACCAAAATCAAAACTAACACCAAAATAGTCAAAACACCCATCACCACTGTTTTTTTTGTTATCTCTTCGTCTTCTTTTTTTTCCAAACGTGAGCTATAAAACTTTGCCATAATAAACACATTATACCATTCCGGAGCCTAGGCGAAGGATGGGAGCCGAAGGGGAGAGTCGAACTCCCGACCCACGCTTTACGAAAGCGTTGCTCTACCAGCTGAGCTACTTCGGCAAAAATATAAAAAAACTATTAAATTAAATGTATTTTTAAATTTTTTAAGAGCGAGATACGGGAGTCGGACCCGTCTTTACACCTTGGGAAGGTATCGTTGAACCGCTCAACTAATCTCGCCAGCTATTTTTACAAAATTTATCTTAATTTTAGCACCATTCCAATTTCTAGTCGATTTGGATCTCTTACCCTAGCTCTATTTAATACCCAAATTTCCGTCCATTTGTAACCATTCCCCAGCTGTGCCGATGCAATTTTCCACAATGAATCACCCAATCGTACTTTATAAGTTTCTGATACGGCTATTGGTTTTGGGGCAGACTTGATTTCTGCTTCTGAAATAGTTGGTAGTGACAACTTTTGACCAACCTCAATTATTGACCCATTTGCCAATTTATTTTCACTGGCAATTTTTGTCCACAAAAAACCATTCCCATATTTTGTTTGCGCAATATTCCACAAACTATCACCCTTCTTTACTTCATAAACATTATCACCAATATTTTTTTCTACTCCCGGTGTTGTCAAAGCAATCTGTTCGTTTTTGGTTGAAATACCCGGCAAAGAAATATTACCTTTAGCCTTCATTACAAAGTTAAAAATTATGACAACTACTAGCACTACTACTCCTAAACCCAAAAACATCGAGATTAACTCTTCACGTGATTCGGGTAATATATTTTTATTCATAACCCTACCATACAGCCAATCCACCCTATAGTCAATTAGAAAACAACACTTTTCTCCGAACAATTATCTCATTTGAGCTATTTGACTCAAAATCCGATAACATCTTTTTTATATCATATAAATATTGATTTAAAATATTTTTATCAACTTTATAAAATCGTTTTTTACCATCAGTTTTAACAATAATTAATTTTAAGTCACGCAGTTCTTTCAACATCATCGACACTTTTGGTTGAGGTAAATTAAGCATTGACACCATATCCCCCACACACCACTCATCTTTTAAAATAAGTTTAAGTAAGTCCAATCTTTGGATTATATATTTATATTTGAATATGTATATATTATACTTCTCCTTGCAAAAAATTACAATCTATAGCAAAATCACTCATGCAAAATTACGACAGCAAACAACAACAAACATTAGTTATTGTCAAACCTGATGGTGTCCAACGCGGTTTAATCGGCGAGGTTATCAAACGCTACGAACAATGTGGCCTTAAACTCGTAGCATTAAAAATGTTAATCCCAACTCCTGAACGCGCATTAGCCCATTATTCTACTGATCCAGAATGGGCTTTAGTTACAGGGACAAAGTCACTTGCATTTGCCAAAGAAAGAGGAGAAAAGCTTTTTACAGACGACCCAATAGAATATGCAGAAAACATTAGGAAAAATGCAAAAAATTTTCTTGCTTCAGGTCCAGTCATACCAATGGTGTGGCAAGGTATGAATGCCGCAAAAGTAGTTAGAAAAATAACAGGTGTCACCGATTGCACCATGTCTGTACCCGGTACAATTCGTGGTGACTATGCACTAGATTCATACACTACCTCCGATGCCGACAATAGATCTATTAGAAATATAATTCATGCCAGCGGTTCAGCCGAAGAAGCACAACTTGAAATCCCCATTTGGTTTTCTCCAGAGGAAATCTTAAAATACAGATATGTTCCCGAAGAAATTATGTATGATATCAATCTCGACGGAATTTTAGAGTAATTTTTCATGGTATAATAGTCTTACCGCTACCTGCTTTGATTTAATATTTGGCGCAATTTTGAAAAACATATGACAGATTTTAAAGTTGGTGATTTTATAGTTGATTTTGAAAACATTTATCAAATTTATGATGAAAAAAATGGTTTCTTTTTTTATCATAATACAGAAAGTGACAAAGCATCCTCAACTTCTTCCTTACCCAAGGCCAATTTAATCAAAAGTGGTTTTCGTCATTTACAATCCAAAGAAGAAATTAAAACTTTTTTTACCGAGCTTCAAAAAGCTTTACCCGACGATTCTATTTTTGAAAACAAATTAGTCAAAGAAGCATTATATCTCGACAATCCCATCAAAAACGCCATTATTTTAAAACAACTCTACAAAAACAAAGTTGAATTAGGTGAAAAATTTTTAAAAAGCAATCAAGAGATTATCAATAGTATTGTTAACCACCTGGCCAAAGAAATTTCCTTTATTCTCAAAAAACCCTACGCCACCATCCAAAAACAAATCACTGATATTTTGAGTAAAAAATAGTTGACACAACTAGTACTTTGATGTATACTCGCGATTGTGGAAAATCAAATCGGCAAAAAAATTAAAGAGCAAAGAACCAAGGCCAATGTCACCCAAAAAGAGCTGGCAAAACACTTGGGTTGCACAGAAATTATGGTAAGTAGGTACGAATTAGGAGTCAGCCAAATTTCAATCCCTCAATTAATCAAGGTTGCTCATACACTAAAAATACCTGTAACTTCATTTTTTGAAAATTTAAACGATAGTACTCCAAGTACTACTAATAAAGACTCCCACTTTAAAAACGCCTTTGTTTTTGATTTAGACGACACCCTGACAGATGCTCGTCAGTTTTGTGGCGAAACCATTGCTCGAGTCCTAACTAGTATTTACCCACAACTTAACTTTAACCTTATTTGTCAACTTCACGACAACATTAAGGGTTTAGCTATTCCTGACCTATATTTAAACATTCTCAAAGAACTAGATATTAAGCATGATCTTGACTCATTACTTAAACTCGATCTAGAAATCCAACAACAAAATATTCACCGTCTTCAATTGTTTGATGGAGTCGTCGAAATCCTCGAGTTTTTAAAAACTAATGGCAAAAAACTTTATGTTTGCACTAACCGTTTAAAAAGTCTGATGGTTCCTGTTTTGCAATATAACAATATCTATGGATATTTCGACGATGTTATTTCTTGTTTAGATGCTGGATATAAAAAACCAAATCCTTTTTGTCTCAATGAAATAGTTGACAAGTCTGGTCTTGAAAAAAGTGAATTTATATATTTTGGCGACTCTGAAGTTGATAGTCAGTTTGCTCAGAACGCCAACATTGATTTTTTAGTCTTTGACCAATATTTAAACAACAAAAACCTTTTTAAAAAACTAGTGAATATGTTTTTGGAAAGACAAATTAACGGAGATAAGTAACCCTAGAGTAGATAATAAACTCAAAATTTGATATATTACAAAGACCGAAATTTCTAAATTGGGGCTTGTGGTGCAGCGGTCTAGCACATCCGCCTGTCACGCGGAAGATCGTGGGTTCAAATCCCATCAGGCCCGCAGAGTTTTAACATAAAAACTCAATATTAGTTTTTTAGTAACAAAATATGGATAGCGGAAAAGGTAATATTGAAACAAGAAGTTCTAGCATAAAACCAGGTGAAAAAGGTTCGTTGGAAAATCCACTAAAAACATTGAATGCCGACGATACAATTATTCTGTCTCATAGTCTGTCACATGACAATAATGGCACTAGTGTTTATTTTAACTGGCAAGGTAGAATTTTTAGTATTAATGACGCTTCCATATTGAATTTAAAAAAGGATCTGAAGTGGGTGGAGATGGATATGAACCAACTTTAACACAACTTCAAAGTATCGCTACAGAAATAAAGGAGTCATTGAAATAGAATAGTTTTGATTATTAAGAGTTTATTAATATTTTAATTTATTTTAAGTAAAAACGTTCCCACTTCGTGCCAAACAGTCCGCTTTATCCGCCAATGGCAGATATTTTGATATTATATTTAGAATGAGAACAAACAAACGGGTAGGTGCCATAATAATTAAAGATAGTAAAATTTTATTGATACACAGATTCAAAAACGGTCAAGAATATTGGGTGCTTCCTGGTGGGGGAGTAGAAGACAATGAAACTTTAGACGAAGCACTTGTCAGAGAAGTAAAAGAAGAAACGTCCTTAAATTTGATTAGTTTTGAATTATTAGGAACAAGTGAACACGAAGAACATCAGCATATTTTTTATAAATGCATACTCGCAAAAGGTAACTCTGAAATTGGAGGTCCAGAAAAAGAAAACAGCAGCAACAATAATATTTATATTCTTGAGTGGGTATCTCTGATAAATGTACAAAATCTGAATCTATACCCCGAGTCAGTCAAGTTATATTTAAAATAGATTTCCGTTTTCCACCTAAAAATTTGTTATACTAAAATCAGTTACAAATTAACAAAATTATGTATATCGCCATCGGAATTTTAGTCGTAGTTGCTCTTTATTTAGTCACTTTTTACAACGGTCTTAAAACCGCACTCGTTCAAATTGGCGCATCTATCCAAGAAATTGGTAATCAATTAAAACGTCAAGCTGATTTAATTCCCAATCTTATCGAATCAGTCAAAGGTTTTATGAAACAAGAAAAGGGGATTTTTGAAGAATTAACCTCCGCCCGCAAAAATATCGATACTGCCGTCAAAAGCAATTCCCCCAAAGATATCGACAAAGCTCAAGACATGATTGGCAAAGTAATGGGATCAATTAATGTCATCATGGAATCAAACCCAGAAATTAAATCCAGCACTTTAGTTTCCGATTTGATGAACGAATTACGCGATACTTCAGACAAAATTATGTATTCTCGTCGCACCCTAATCGACTTGTCAGCCGATTACAACGTCAAAATTTCTACCATCCCTGGCATGTGGTTTGCTCCTATGTTTGGATTTACTGCTCAAAAAGGGCTCGACACTCCTGCTACCGGCGCTCATCTTGAAGTGTCAACAACTGACACTGTCAATCCAACAGTAAAATTAAATTAAACGTGGTCAATCTCTACGAACAAATCACTAATAATAAACGCCAATCATTTGGTATTATTGTCCTATTTATAGGCTTTATAATTGCCACTATTTATTTTATAGCCCAAGCGACCAACAATCCCGAGTTGGTCCCCATCGCCATTTTGTTTTCCACCGGCTCGTCACTCGTCAGTTATTTTGCTGGTGACAAAATTGTCTTAGGTCTCAATGGCGCCAAACCAGCCTCTCGCAAAGAATTCTTTGATTTTTACACTGTTACTGAGAACTTATCTATCGCCGCCAAAATTCCTGTACCCCAAATTTTTGTTATTGATTCACCAGCTATGAACGCTTTTGCTACTGGTCGTGATCCTCAACACGCCACTATTTGTGCTACCACCGGCCTACTTTCTCGTCTTAATCGCAGCGAACTTGAAGGAGTTATTGGCCATGAGTTATCCCATATCAAAAATTATGACATTCGTCTGATGACTATCGTCTCCATTTTAATTGGCACTCTATCAATTTTAATAAACATGTCCTACCACACCAATTCTCGTTCCAACAACAATGACAATAAAAATAGCAGCGTTTTTATGATCATCGGTCTAATTTTAATTATTTTTGCCCCAATCATCGCTCAATTAATTCAACTTGCCATTTCTCGTCGCCGCGAATTTTTTGCCGATGCTAGTTCTGTCGCCATCACCCACCAACCTTCAGGTCTAATTTCCGCCCTTAAAAAACTTCAGTCCGACCATGCTCCTGCCGATTTTGCCTCCACCGCCACCTCTTCGTTATACATAAGTAACCCTTTTAAAAGTAATAAACTTGCCTCCATGTTTTCCACTCACCCACCCATCGCCGACCGCATCAAAACCCTAGAATCAATGTTGTAATAACCGCATTTTGTCAGTACTCGTCATATTTGATTTAGTTTATAGTTATTGAAGTTTGAAGTTTGAAGTTTGATAGTTGATTTATGTCTTCTTTTGTTCACCTACATCTTCATACCGAATATTCTTTATTAGACGGTCTGACTAAAATAAAAAAACTAGCATCAAGTATCAAAGAATTTGACATGCCTGGTTGTGCCATTACTGATCATGGCAATATGTACGGCGCCATCGAATTTTACAAAACTTTTCTCAAAAACGAACTAAAACCAGTTATTGGTTGCGAAATTTACACCACCACCGGTTCTCGTTTTGACAAAAGTCCCAACAACAAAAAAGCCAATCACCTGGTTTTACTTGCCAAAAACCATCAAGGTTATCAAAACTTAATGAAATTAGTCTCGATTGGCCACGAAGAAGGTTTTTACTATAAACCCCGTCTTGATTGGGAATCAATTGAAAAATATCATCAGGGTTTAATTTGTCTTTCGGGTTGTTTAAATGGGGAAATTTACAAAAATTTAGTCGACAACGATTATCTCAAAGCCAAAGAAATAGCCACTAAACACCAACAATTATTTGGTGATGATTATTATTTGGAAATCCAACGCCACAACATTAAAGACCAAGACCAGGCTAACCCCAACCTCATTAAATTATCCAAAGAATTAGGTATCCCTTTAGTCGCCACCAATGATTCCCATTATTTAAAAAAAGACGATGCCTTTGCTCAAGATGTTCTTGTCATGATCAACACTCAAACCAATGTTAATTCGCAAAACCGCCTGTCCATGGCCGATTCACCCGACTATTATTTAAAAACATCAGACGAGATGATTTCCCTTTACCAAGATTTACCCCAAGCCATCAGCAATACTGTTAAAATTTTTGACCAATGTAACGTCGAAATTGAAATTGGTAAATGGTATTTTCCCAAATTTAATTTACCTTCTGGTGTTACTCCAGAAGACAGACTTCGCGAAATTACTTACCAACAAGCCCAAGAACATTATGGTGTTATTACCCCAGAAATTAAGGAACGACTCGATTTTGAATTAGACATTATTTGTCCCAAAGGTTATGCTGGTTATTTTTTAATCATGCGCGATTTTATCCAGTGGTGTGAAGAAAA
Organism: Candidatus Shapirobacteria bacterium; assembly: GCA_009885205.1. Taxonomy (GTDB): domain Bacteria; phylum Patescibacteriota; class Microgenomatia; order UBA12405; family UBA12405; genus UBA12158. The sequence continues at coordinate 9,427 of VFLE01000104.1, forward strand.
CGATACGGCCACCAACACCCGCGGTTCTGCCGGTGGCTCTCTAGTCTCTTTTGTTTTAGGTATCGTTACTGTGGATCCTCTCAATTATCAGTTACCTTTTGAACGGTTTTTAAATAGTGATCGACCAAGTCCACCCGATATTGATCTTGATGTGGCCGACGACAAGCGCCAAGCTTTGCTCTACCATATTAGTGATCAATACGGCAAAGAAGCTATGGCCCAAATCTGTACTTTTGGTCGAATGATGGCTCGAGGTGCAGTTCGTGACACTGCTCGGGCTTTGGGCTATGAATATGCGATAGGGGACAGAATTTCCAAACTAATTCCCATGGGCAAGCAAGGTTTTCCCATGTCTATCGATAAAGCTCTCGACATCACCCCTGATCTCAAACAACTTTACGACACCTCAGCCGATACCAAAAAAATAATTGATGCCGCCAAACAAATCGAAGGTTGTGCTCGTCAAATTTCCGTTCATGCTTGTGGTATTGTTATTTCCCCAACTACCGTCAATGATTTTTCTCCCACTCAAATCGAATCTGGAGGAGACAAAATTATCACTCAATACGAAATGCATGCCGCCGAAGACGTCGGTCTAATCAAATACGATATTCTGGGAATTCGTAATTTATCTTTTTTGGGTCAATCAATCTTAAATGTCCGTAAAACTAAAAATATCGATATTAATTTACGAAAATTACCCCTCGACGACAAAAAAACATTTGCTATGTTATCAAAAGGCGATACCATGGGTGTTTTTCAGCTTGGTGGTGAGGGTATGACCAAATGGTTAAAAGAAATGAAACCCAACCGAGTCGAAGATTTAATGGTTATGGTCGCCCTCTATCGTCCTGGACCAATGGACAATATTTCGGCTTACATTGATTGTAAATTTGGTCGAAAAAAACCAGAATATTTGCACCCCAATATGGAAAAGTTTCTCGGTAAAACTTTTGGAGTTTTAGTTTATCAAGATGATATGTTGTTTATTGCCATCGAAATTGCCGGGTACAATTGGGTTACTGTCGATAAGTTACGAAAAGCTGTTGGTAAAAAAATTCCCGAAGAAATGGCTATTCAACACGAAATCTTTGTCAAAGGTTGTCAGCAACATTCAAAAATGACTATCGAAAATGCCGAAAAAATCTGGAATTTATTTGAACCATTCCAAGGATACGGTTTTAACAAAGCTCACGCGGCCTCCTACGGTATGTTGTCTTATCGAACGGCGTTTATGAAAGCCAACTACCCAGTCGAATACATGTGTGCTCTCCTCACTGCCGAATCAGGTGATACCGAAAAAATTACCGACGGCATCAACGAATGTCGACATTTAGGTATTATTGTTGACTCACCTGATATAAATTCTTCCCAAAAGGGTTTTGAAATGGAGAAAAATGACCAATCTCTCGATAAAATGAGCATTCGAATTGGTTTGTCAGCTGTCAAAAATGTGGGGGATATCGCCATTGATATGATTATCAACGAGCGAAATAATAATGGACCCTATCAAAGTTTTACCGATTTTTGTCTCCGAGTTTCTGGTTCTAAAGTCAACAAAAGAGTTTTGGAAAGTTTAATTAAAGTTGGTGCCTTTGATCAATTTGCCGAAAGGAACGCTATTTTAGCAGGCCTCGATATTATTAGAAGCAATCTTGAAAAACTAAGTTCCAAAAGACTTGATGGCCAATTTGGTCTTTTCGATGGACACGACGACAAGGACAAACATTTTGTTCCCATCGACAAATTCCCTGATGTAAATCCTATGACCGAAATCGAAAAACTAAATTTAGAAAAATTATTATTAGGTGTCTATGTTACCAAAAACCCCATTGCCAAAATGCTTGAATCATTTTCCGACACTTATTTGCCAAAAATCAAAGAAATAATTACCAAACCCGATAATTCTATTTGTAAATTTGCCAGTATTATTACCAAATTTAAAACTATTTTAACCAAAAAAGATAGTTCTAAAATGGCTTTTGTCACCTTGACCGACGATTCTGGTAGTATCGAAGCGGTAATTTTTCCCAAGACATTTTTACAGTTTGAAAAATTACTCATCGAAAACCAAGCCGTTTATGTCGAAGGTAAAATCAATACTCGCAATGGTGAAAAATCTTTGTTAATTGATCTTCTCTCCTCTACTCCCCCCAAAAAAGATAACCGTTTTGATTTTATTGTAAAAATTCCTCCCAATACTTCTCAAACTCAATTAATGAATCTAAACAGACTCCTCAAAGACAACCCCAATGGTCACAAGGGATTAATTATCATGTCCAATGGCAAAGAAATAATCTTACCCTATGGAGTAAAATACAATACAAATTTACAACAAGAGATTGATAAAATCTTAAAAATATAATAAAATACCCACATGTCCTTAAAATTCACCCACAAAGATATCGAATTTAACATTGGCGAAACTGTCAAAGTTCAATACAAAATCAAAGAAAAAGATAAAGAAAGACTTCAGGCCTTTGATGGTATTATCATGGCCATCACTGGTCGCGGTGACAACTTAACTTTTTTAGTTGTCAAAAAAGCCACCGATAATGTATCCGTTGAACGTATCTTTCCCGTCAATTCACCATGGGTTGATTCCATAAAAAAAATCCGTTCCCCAAAACGCAAAGTCCGTCGATCAAAACTCTACTTCCTCCGAAAAGAACGCGCCCGATCATTGTAAATCTTTTGCAAATATCACTTTATCTTTGCCTTGCATATGGTGCTTTTCCATAATTCTCGACAACGCTCTAATTAATCCCGGAGCTACACCACAATTCCACAGTAAGTCGGTCGCCATAATTGTCCCCACAACCTTTTTATCCAAGTACCATGCAATCCGTGAATAATATTCATCAGGGATTTGTTCGTACTTATTTTTTTCTACAACACTAAAATTATCACCAACGTGTATTAACCCATCATTTAAAAAACTACCCAACATCCCACGTTTTTTCACCATTTCTGACACATTTGCGATATGAACAACTTTTCCACACGGCTCACAGTTAAAAGTAATCCTTATCTGTACACCTCCCGCTTGGACAACATCACCCGACTGTAATTCTGAAATATTAATATCATCAACTACAATATTTTCTCGTAATGCGCCGGGCTTAATATCCCAATAATCTAAAAGTGATTTAGAGGTAATTAAAACTGAACGCAATGGCTGTGACAATTTTTGCCCAACAATCTGCAAATTATTAATGGTTATTAAATCGCATTCAACCATTTCTGAGTTAGTCTCCGGTTTTATCAATAAATGTGATACCTTCATCCACAGCTATTTTAATCTATTTTAGTATGTGAGATAATACGAAGTTAACAATATGGGTCTATAGCTCAGTGGTAGAGCAGTTGCCTTTTAAGCAATTGGTCGCGGGTTCAAGTCCCGCTGGACCCACCAAAATCAATTCATCAACTCTCGATATTTTTCTTCAATACTTTTATCATATGTTAACCTCTCTTCTGGATATCTCATTAAAAACATTGCATGTCCATCGTTACCACCCAAACAACTAGCTTCAATCTCCTGAATAAATCCATAAAAATCAATCCTTTTTGAATCACCTGGTAAAATTAATTCCAATCTTTTTTTTAAATTTGCAATCATAACATCGGCTTCTGGATTCATGGCAGTATAATATCACAATGCACTTATACGGCTTAATTATCGGTATCGCCATTATCATCAGTCTTAATTATTTTGAAAAAAATAATACCTCAGTCCCCAAACCAAAATTAAATATTTTTATTTTTGGATTATTAATCTCCATGTTAATCGGTGCTCGAGCTTATCACATTATCGACAGCTGGTCATATTATTCCCAAAATTTAGGTCAAATCATTAATATACCTAATGGGGGACTAGGGATTTATGGCGCTTTAATTTTCGGATTTTTGTTTATATATATCTTTTCTAAATTAAATAAAATATCTATCTTATCAATTACCAACAATATTACCCCAATTTTACCTTTAGCCCAATCTATTGGCCGTTTTGGCAATTACGTCAACGGCGAAATTTCCATTTGGTGGCTCGAATCAATTTTATGTTTTATATTATTTATTTTTATTAAAAAATATAAAAATTATAATCCTACTGCTCTCTATTTAATTGGCTATGGATTAATAAGGCTAATCACTGAATATTTCCGTACCGACACCTGGGTCATCTCTAATTTCAAAATCGCCAATGTCATATCCCTAATACTAGTAATTATCGGTACTTATTTGCTAAAATACCCTGTCCGCAAATTGGCTCCATCGTCGACCCAGGCCGATCTTCGATCTAGTGGTTAGGACATCCGCCTAGGCGGACAATCGTGGGTTCGACATAGTTTAACAATTAGGTTTTCTTTTAGGCTCCATCGTCTAGTGGTTAGGACTCTTGGTTTTCATCCAAGCAATCGTGGGTTCGACTCCCACTGGAGTCACACATTGGGAATTCGCGTCAGAGAGGGGTACGCGACGCCGCGCGAGTGCGGCCGCGCGAAGCGTCGCAAACGGCTTTTTTAAATCGTCCTTCAAAAAAAATGAAAACGCAAAAATTTGAGTAACATATGAAAAAATTTATTATATATTGTCGAAAATCAACAGACGAAAAAGACAAACAGGTTTTGTCCATCGAAGCCCAGATTGCGGAACTTACCGAATACGCCAAACGCGAACGACTCGAAATAGTTGAAGTCATCAATGAAGCTAAAACCGCCAAAGTCCCCGGACGAGAAATATTTAATCAAGTTCTAGCCAAAATCGAATCAGGGCAGGCCAACGCTATTTTATCGTGGCATCCCGACCGATTGGCTCGCAATAGTATTGATGGTGGAAAAATTATCTATCTACTTGATACTGGCCACCTTGTCGACCTTAAATTTCCTTCCTTTTGGTTTGAAAATACACCCCAAGGCAAATTTATGCTTTCTATAGCATTTGGCCAGTCCAAATATTATGTTGATAATTTATCCGAGAATGTCAAACGAGGCAATCGTCAAAAAATTAGAAATGGCGTTTGGCCTAATAAAGCTCCCATTGGCTACGATAACGACAAATTAACAAAATCAATTCATCTTAATCCAGAAAAAGCAAATGTTGTCAAGAAAGCTTTCGAAATGTTTGTCGCGGGTCAAACTTTTACACAAATATCCCTGTTTATGGCCAAATGTGGCATAACCAAAGGCAGTGGTAAACCAAAGTCTATAAATCAAATCAGGCGAATGTTGTGTAAAAAGTTTTATATTGGCATTCTCGATTATGGTGGTGAGAAGTCCAAAGGCATTCACAAATGTTTTATTGATCGAAAGCTTTTTGATAAGGCTCAAGAACGACTCGAATACTTAAATCACCCCCGACCTCACGGCCATTATTTTGCTTTTTCTGGATTGATGAAATGTGGGGAGTGTGGCGCGTCCATAACCGCCGAGACAAAGACAAAACATTATTTACGCACCAATCGCGACGCCATCTACACTTATTATCGCTGTACCAAAAAACTAAAACCCTGCGCTCAGCACTATATTAACGAATCAAAATTAGTCGACCAAGTGGCGCAGCTCGTCAGTCTCGCGACACTCCCCACATCGTGGGCTAAACAGTGGCAACAATGGCTAGAACGAGACAAGATAAGCGAGGAGCAATCTGGGCAACAAAACCTGTTGTCTTTGGACAATAATATTCAAACAATTGACCTAAAAATGGGCAAACTACTTGACGCATATTTGGACGACACCATCGAAGAAAGTATTTACAAAAACAAAAAGAATCAATTGTTTGAAGAAAAATTAAAAATGGAGGAGAAAAAAGCCAAAACAGAGGGTTACGGTTCGAGTTGGCTCGAACCTTTTTCTGAATTTATTATTGGCGCACAGGATGCGCCAAACCTGCCTGCCGGCAGGCAAGGTCGCGCGCGCAAAAAAGAAAATTTGAGTCGACTCTCGTCGACTCTAAAAAATATCGGCTCGAACTTATTTTTGAAGGAGGGACAACTGGTAATCGATTTAAAAAAGCCGTTTGCGACGCTTCGCGCGGCCGCACTCGCGCGGCGTCGCGAGACCTGTTTTGACGAACATTCCCAATGTGTGACTCTACGGGGAATCGGACCCCGATTGACAGAATGAGAATCTGCCGTCCTAACCATTAGACGATAGAGCCGTGTATAATAAAACAGATGAATTTTACCAAATTTCAACATCTATTTCTTCTTTTATCCATCACTCTATTCTCTACTCTCTTTTTCTGGGGAGCTTTTTATTTCAATCTTCCCGGCAAAATTGGTATGGGTGATGTCTCGATGGAAACCATTTGGGCTAATTACGATGGACCAAACTATTTAGCCATTGCCAAATGTGGATATCGCCCCGATTGTCTTCGGTCAAATTTTGCTCTCCCCATGCCCCTGGAATATTACCCGGCTCATTTTCCCGGTTTTTCCGCTATTATAAACATCTTTCACCCCACATTTTTTAAAGGTCCTCAGGCCATGATTTTTGCCACTCTTTTGAGTTCTCTGTTTTTAACCGCCATTTCCTATTTATTTTTTAATCTTTATTTTTCAGCTCGTTCCTCGTTTATCCTTGCTTTGTTATCAATTTTCTTTCCCGCCCGTTTATTTACCCTTCGTCAAATCGGCTCACCCGAACCATTGTTTGTTGCCTCAATTTTGGCCTCAATTTATTTTTTTAAAAATAAAAAATATTGGGCTTCGGCCATATTTGTCACCATGGCTCAAAGTCTAAAGAGCCCTGGGATTTTATTGTTCATCGCTTTTGCTATCCATTGGCTGATAACTTTTATCAAAACCAAACAATTAAATTTTGGCAAATATTTTTACTACCTCCTTGCCCCACTTTCGGTTTTGGCTATATTCTATTTATATTATTTGCAAACAGGGGATTTTTGGGCTTATTTCCACAGTGGCGATAATATTCATTTAAGTTTTATTCCCTATTCAGTCTTCATGAGCCACAATATTTGGATCGATACGGTTTGGCTGGAAGACGTAGTTTATATTTTTGGTCTGGCCTTAGTTTCTCTTTTCATACTCCATCATCGTTTCAAATCATCAATTGTTTTTATCTTCCCCTTATTGTTCACCATTGCCACTATCTTTGTCGGTCATCGTGATATCAGTCGCTATATCGCCCCCGTTTATCCATTTATTATCCTGTCTTTAGGTAAATATTTAACTAAAAAAAGAATTATTTTGGTGTTCATTTTACTTTTACCCGCGGTCATTTTATATTCCCTCAACTTTGTTGCCGGCAATTCCGCCCCCATTGCCAACTGGGCTCCGTATTTATAAAGTTATCCACTTCCCCAAACTTTCCCTTACCTTGTTTTCCATATTCATAATCATTAATTTTTGTGATATTAAACTAATATTTTTCTCCAGTTTTTTTGCCAACTCGTCAGTGGTCAATGCTTCTATTTTTAAATACTTTATTATCTCTTTTTCTAGTGGGTCGTAATTGTAAATTGTTAATTGGTCTATTGATAATTTTTGCAAAGTTATATCTTCAGGTTCAGTCACCATTATCGCCCCTTTTTCTTTAATCAAGTGATTTACCCCAACCGATAAACTATAGTTAATCGGCCCCGGCACCGCATATAATTTTTTTCCTTGCTCCCAACAATGTCTAGCAGTAATCAAAGACCCCGACATCATGGTTGCCTCAATCACCAACACCCCATCATTTGACAATCCTGCCAACAATCGATCCCGTTGAGGAAAACTCCATCGAGTTGGCAAAAAGTCATTATCATATTCCGAAATTATCAAACCACCTTTTTCTAATATCTCCCAATACATTTTTTCGTTTTCACTCGGTGTAAAAATATTTAATCCACCACCCAAAACTGCCACCGTTATCCCTCCACATTCCAAAGTTTCTCGATGGGCGGCGGTATCAACCCCATACATAAATCCCGATATTATGGCAAATTTATGAGCCACTAATTCTGGCACAAACTTTTCTATCACCCACTTACCATAACTAGACATCCGTCGACTACCAACAATGGCCATCGATTTTTCAAAAATTTTATTATCCCAATTTCCCCGATAATTTAATTTTTTAGGACAATTAATTATCCGTTTCAACTGCTCGGGAAAATCCTCCTTCTCAATTGTCTTAATAGGCCATTTGTCCGATATTTTCATAGTGTTTTAACTTGTCCCCTAATATACACACCGCATCAATTCTAAATTTTTCTTCTTTTGGTTTTTCCAAAACTACATAAATTTGGGCAATTCTTTTGACTTGGGCCAGTTTTGACTTACCAATCATTTCTTCCGGAACCCCCAATCTATCATTATATTTATATTTTACTTCAATAAATACTAGTCTGTCACCATCTCTCATTATCAAATCAAGTTCTCCTTTTGGCCCCATTTCTGTCGAATAATTTTGATCGATCAATTCATAACCTTTTTTCGTTAAATACTCCAACGCCATCTGTTCCCCATATCGTCCCTTATTAAAATTTTCTGTTTTTATTTTCATATAAATTTACAATTTCCAAATTAACAAGTTCCAAATAATAATTTTTAACTTTCATTTGAAACTAGCTTTTTAATAATCGAAGACAACATGTTTCTAAGTTCTGTACATTCTAATATTAAATAACCTATCTCATCAATTGAATTTGGATTTCCGTCTTTAATTATTTCTAACCAAAATATTGTTTCTTTTGATTCTTTTCTAGCAATCCTTAACCTAAATAAAAAATCTTTTTTACCAAGACAATCATTTGCCTCTATGTAATTTGCTCCAATCGAAGCTGATGATCGAACCAGTTGGTCAATTAGCTTACGATTAACAACGTCAGTGGATAATTTTCTACAAAATCTAACAGTTCGTTTTGCAAACTCCAAAGTTCTATCTTTTAAATTGCTTTTATATTCCATAATATCTATTTTTATAACTTAGCATTTGTTTGGAACTTGTAAATTTGTTTTTTGGAAATTACTCTTCCCTTATCCTAAATTGTAAAGCTTCAGCAATATGGTTTTCGTTAATATTGATACTACTATCCAAGTCAGCAATAGTTCTTGACACTTTTATTAATCTAAAATAAGTTCTGGCTGACAAATTAAATTTATTGACCGCCTGTTTTAACAATAAATTGGCACTATCTGTCAATTTGGCAAACTCTTTTAAATGTTTATTTTTCATGTCAGCATTATCATGAATTCCTTTTAGTCCTTTAAATCTTGCTTTTTGAACCTCTCTCGCTTTTATTACCCTATTTCGAATTACGGCCGATTTTTCACCCGTATATTTATCCTTATCTATCATTAATTTATTGACATCCACCGCTGGCGCGGTCAAATGAATGTCAATTCTATCCATCACGGGCCCCGATAACTTTTTTCGATAATTAGCAATTTGATGTAGGTTACATTTACATTCTTTTTTTGGGTCACCCAAAAATCCACACGGGCACGGATTACTGGCCGCAATCAACATTATTTGGGCGGGGAAAACCACACTCCCAATTGCCCTAGATACGGTAATAAATCCATCTTCCAATGGTTGGCGCAAGGCTTCTAGACTATTTCGTCCAAATTCGGGAAACTCATCCAAGAATAAAACCCCTCGATGAGCCATGGAAATTTCTCCTGGTCGTGGGTTACTGCCTCCACCAATCAGTCCTACTTGGGAAGTGGTGTGGTGAGGGCTACGAAATGGTCGTTGTCGAATTAGAGATCCACCCGCTGGAATGTTACCGGTAATTGAATAAATTTTGGTCACCTCCAAGCTTTCTTCTTCGGCCAGTGTCGGCAAAATTCCCGGTATAGCTCGGGATAACATGGTTTTACCCGAGCCCGGAGGTCCCACCATAAACACATTGTGACCTCCAGCCGCGGCAATTTCCAGTGCTCTTTTAGCAAATTCTTGTCCTAAAATCTCAGCAAAATCAAACTCCGGCCCTGCTATCTCCTCATCATCAACCACTATCGTATTTAATGGCACAATTTCTTTAACCTTATTTAAATGATTGACCATTTCTCGTAAGTTTTTAACCGGGTAAACTTTTATCCCTTCAATTACGGCCGCTTCATTGGCACACTCTCGTGGTACAAAAATATTTTTAACTCCATTTTCCTTGGCCAAAATAGCCAACAAAAATACTCCCCGTGTATGGCGCAGTGTTCCATCTAATCCCAACTCTCCAAAGAAGTAAGATTTTTCTGATGGTGGAGTTACCTGTAAATGGGAAGCTAATATCCCCACTGCCATAGGTAAATCAAAAAACGACCCATCTTTGGGCAAATCAGCTGGTGCCAAATTAACTGTAATCCTAGCCACTGGAAATTCAAAATCAGAATTCAAAATCGCCGTTTTTACCCTCTCCTTGGTTTCTTCGCTGGCTTTTGATGCCAACCCGACTACCGTAAATGCCGGAAACCCTTTTTCTGGAACATTGACTTCCATCTCAATTTCCACCGCCTTTAATCCATAGTTAGCCGCACTCCATATTTTTGTAAGCATTATTACTATATTTTTAGACCAAAGCTTTACCGAAGTCAATGATATAATTAATTTTACCTGAGTTCAAAATCCATTCCGAACACCTGATGTAAAATTCAGGTATGCAAATACA
>VFLE01000154.1 GCA_009885205.1 Candidatus Shapirobacteria bacterium
AAAGAGGGAATATTTTGTTGTCGTCGAAATTCACTTGAAAGTAGGGGTCAAAGAGGGAATATTTTGTTGTCGTCGAAATTCATTTGAAAGAAGGGTTCAAAGGGGGAATATTTTGTTGTCGTCGAAATTCATTTGAAAGGAGGGGTTTTAGGGGAACGTAGTTCCCCTAAGCTAGTTCCTTCACTATTTTAACAGTTCGCCGATCTTTCATATATTCGATAACTTTTTGTATTTGTGTTTTGTCTTGGAGCAATTCGCCTAAACATTCTTCTAAATACCCATAAGTAAGACTGCTGTATTCTTTCCGTTCCACAATCCGTAAATTTCCTCCGTTAATCGATATTTTTTTATTCGATAAATTATGTGATTCTAAATATTCAATAACATCTCGTTCTAGTTGGTTGCGCGTTTCGCGCATAATTTTTGTTTTTTCGTGGATTGTTTTTAGATGATTGTCCAAGACGGCCCATTTTTTCATTTTTTCTACAAAAATAGTTGATTCTGAGACTTTGACTTCCAATTCTTTCGTATCCATTATGATTATACTAAAGAATTAATAACGGCGGCGTTTGGATTGTTTTTTGTATTTATTCACGCGGCCGCGGCTTTTGCGTATGGACTTTATTCCATGCATGGGTTTGTATAAAGTGTTGGCGGCTAACAATCCAAGAGGGACGGCGACTGTTCCGAGGAGATTTCCTCCTTTTTTTTTGGCATCAGCATTCATAGATTCCATCGGTGACTCCATTCCCTCAGGATTCATCTCTTCTTTGGGCTCTTCGTCCTTATCCATAGGCTCCTCCATATCCTTATCCATCGATTCCTCCTCCATATCCTTACCCATAGATTCCTTGCCCATATCCATGCCCATAGATTCCTCCATATCCTTATCCATAGATCCCTCCATATCCATGCCCATGGGCTCCTTGCCCATAGATCCCTTATCCATAGGCTCCTCCATATCCATATCCATGGAAGAAGGTTCCGCCATTTTCTTCACTTTGCGCGTCTTGGTCGCCGAACCCATTTTCGCTTCTTTAATTGCAGCTTTCGCCGCTTTACCAATATTGGTAATTTCTTGCTTTGCCGATTTTAATGCCCGGGTTAAATCTTGCGCCGCATTTCCACCTTTCCATACTTTCATAGGATCATTCATCGCAATAATATTGGTACCGTCTCCACGCGCATGTTGCTCAGAAGGACCGCCAAATATAGCACTAGCATATTCAGGCGCGCCGCCGCCTCTAATACTCATTGCTCTAGTCATCGTATATATAAATACGCGATATTTTTTATGGAGAATCACGTCGCCATAAATCTTTCAATCTCAACAACAATACTAAATTTGCTAAAACAATAAAAATGAGAAAAACGTTGTAAATGCAAATAAGCCAGAGATATGGATAAATGTCATTATACATAATCCCAACGATCGGACGAATCATTTCTTTGAAATCTCGCTTAATATCTTCGCTTTGAAAAAATTGGATACATGTTTCTCGAATATTTTTCATTTATTTTAGTTGCATATTAATGAAAAACGCGATGAACGAAAGAGCAATATGATCAAACTTTTACTTTTCGCCGATAAATCAATAATCGGCAATTGAAAGGTGAAAAGGAAAGGATTTAGAGTCTGGAATTCGGTCTATTTACGCCGAAAAAATATCACTCCATCGTATTGGAAATGGAAGGCATATATGAAACAAATTCAGCATACCCTTTTGATAAATTAACGCTTACTCCTCCAAGTCTGACTTCTGGAGGAAACTATTTTATAAAATATTTAATGAATGGGGCGCCTCTCTATATACAACCGCCTAAATGTAAAACCAAGGGCGGAATATCTAAAGCGGGGAAAAAACTATATAGCGATTTGATGTTTACCAACGAAAATCATGAATTTATTCAGTGGATGGAAGATTTAGAATCTTACGTCTGCAAAAATATTTTTGAAAATCGAAAAAAATGGTTTGAGACAGACATGGAATTGCACGACATTGAAAATTATTTTACACCACCACTTAAAATATACAAATCGGGCAAATTTTATTTAGCCAGAGCCAACGTGCCGACACGTTTAGGCAAAATGGCCTTGACTATATATGACGAAAATGAGGGGATAGTAGATCATGAAACCATAAACGAAAATACCAATGTAATCACTATTTTAGAAGTGCAGGGGGTCAAATGCTCCGCACGGAGCTTTCAAATGGAAATTGAAATCAAACAGATGATGGTATTGAAACCGTCTAATATATTTGAAAAATGCATTATAAAAACGAATTCCGTTCCTATAAATGTTGCGCCGATTCTGATAAATGATAAGGAAGAATCTTTAGAAATAAAGAGAGAGGAAAAGGAAGAAGAGGAAGAAAAGGAAGAAAAGGAAGAAAAGGAAGA
>VFLE01000109.1 GCA_009885205.1 Candidatus Shapirobacteria bacterium
CTTCTTCTTCCTCTTCTGCTACTGATTCATACTGGGTTTCTTCTTCTTCGTCTTCTGTTTCAAAAAAATGAGAATATATTTTCTCAAAGAATTCTGCCAAAGGTATATCTTCTGGTTTCTTTGATTGGCTATATTTATTTATCATGATAATAATTTTTGCCTCTAATTCTCGATCGGTCGGATTTCTGAGATCCAGTATGTCATGTAGCTCTTTCTCTGAATAACTATCTATATTATATAAATTGGGATCTTCAGAAAAAAACATGTATATATTATATTATAGATTCTATTTTATTTTTTCTTGCCATTATATAATAGGGTTTCAATACTAGTAATCTACGTTTTTGCCATCGTTATTCGCCGCTTGAACATCTTGGATACAAAATCGATCAAATCCATTATTGTAGTACAATTATACAACATATCTATCGGAAATGCTTTTATACCTTTCAGACGTTTCATATGCCGCGCTCCTCGAAAGCATAAAATATCAAATACTTTCATAATTATTTCCTCGTCGTCCGTCATTTCTTCACGATCAATTCTATACTTTCCTATATACGAATATCGATTGTAATCCTCATTGGAATAAATATGATGTTTTTTTATAAACATATTATTGCGAATGAGCCCGATTCCCATAATCCGGTTTTTTTCATTGTTCATTTCTAGTACAAAAATGTTTTTATCTTGGTCCGTTATTTTTGCGCTTACCGGCTCGGGCGTTCCATAAATGCACCCACCTATTCCCGCATTTTTCCTATATTCATAATTTTCATTCCAGGTTGTATTATCAAATCGCGTAGTCGTTAGCACCGACTTTATTGCTCGATGATACGCTCTCATATCCGTGTTTCTTGCATAAACTATGCGTCGCCGTTGTTTTGCAGATATTTTCGGTTCTTCCGTTTCGTCCGTAGTTTCATTCATTTTTATGTTATTTTTATTATTTCTCTTGGATATATTCAATTTTATATGTAAAAAAATATATACCTATTTTACATACAAAATGTATAACAATGATAACCCTTCGCCCGATGAAATTATCATTCATGAATCCAATGACGACGAAGAAGAAGAAGAAGAGCAAAAAAAATCCGATTCCTATTTTATCAAAATCTTGAATGCAAATTTGGAAAAAATAAGGTCGAATATAACACTCACGCGACCGATTATTCATGACGATTCGCCATTTGATTCGAATAATAATAGTGATAGTGATAACGAGCAATTAAACAGTGATAGCATGAATGGATCTTTTTACACAGAATCAATCAATCATGATACGTTTAATGATAAGCCATATAACAAATTGTCGTCCTATCAAATAGAGCGATCCGTTGAAAAATATTATTACGAATCCGAAAATACACGGTCTACCGAATTAGATGTACTCATCACCTATGCAAAAGGACAGAAAAACTTGTACATTTCGGCGAAAAACGCAACACAATTTAAATTGAATTGTTTGCTTATTCCTTCTCTACTTATCACCTCAGCAATCGCTATTTTTGCGCCTTTTATACAAAGTCTTTCTTGGAGTGGGGGATTTTTTTCTGGTCTCAATGCAATCACAACCCTTTTTATTTCTTTGGCAAATTATTTGAAATTGGAATCTTCCGTGGAATTATTTCATATTACCGCAAATCAATATGATCAAATCGAAACATCTCTCGAATTTGTTTCTAGTAAATTATTGTTTATCAATACAGAATCCGAAAAATCGCGCATTATTTTACATCATATCCAAGAGGTTGAGACCAAGATTGGTGATATAAAACATAGTAATTTACCCTTTGTACCAGACGAAGTCAAATCTTTGTTTCCGATTATTTGTAATATCAATATTTTTTCATTCATAAAACGTATGGAAATTTATCGCAAAACGTTGGTTATTAAATTGAAAGACGTAAAAAATGAGATACGATATATCATATATATGCGAAAAAAACGAGAATTCGAGAAAAAAGAAGCCCATGTTCAATTCGAAAAAGAAGAAGCCAGATTGTTATTTCTTACCCAATTGAAAGAAAAAACAAAAGAAGAATTGATCCAGTGCAAATCCGCGTACGGAGATATCGATGAAGTCTTCACAAAAGAAATAAAACAATCACAATTGCGGGGATATTTTTTCGGATTTTGTAAAAGATCGAATATAGATAAAAGGCCGCACCGCATCAATCCTATTTTACAAAAATATATCTATTAATTCACGCGACTCGCCACAATTTTCCAGTGCCATGGTGGATCATACATTATTTTCACATTTTCTCCATTAATTAATCGAGTATATACATATTTTCCTTGTGTCGTAATTGGATTCCATTTTATTTTGATAAATACGCACTTATAATCGTTATCTGACCGAAGGGGGATATCTGTTATTTGCGTGATTTCTCCCAAATTCAACTTGGAAAATTTCTTCAATATGTACTCTTTTGTTACGAACGTTTCCACGCGTGGGATACATATCGTAGGTGATGGATTCATTTTTTATTAAAACTGATATCGACCGGTTTTAATCAATTTTATATTTTACACCTGTTTGTGTTGAAAACGCCCAAATGGTAATTTTGCATCTGCTCATTTCAACATTCAAAACTCCGACCTCCTGAAGGGATCTGTGAATATCGTTAGGTAACGTTACCATGCGCAAAGGTGTAAAATTCCCAATTTCCAAGTGGAAATGCTGTCTCGCGTAATATGTGTGGTTTGAGATTCACAATATATTTTTTTTAGATGTGAGAAATTTTAAAAAAATAATGTTGCTGTTGCGAGACAATTTGTTATTACATCGAATCTTTAACTCGTTTTTATATATCAATAATTCTTTATCGGTATGTAAAATAGGTGGACGGGAGTTGAGTATAATTTCTCAAAATTACTCCTCTTTATATTGCAAAATGGATTCTGTTATTCCTATGAGAGAATACATGGATTCGATCGATATCCATTATATTTTTATTAATAAATCTTCCGTCATTGATAAAATTGTTACAGAGCCTCATTATTTTGAAAAATGCAGTGATAAGAATTTATTGACAAAAGAAGTGCTTATGAAATATATTCAAGATAAACGCGAAGATAAAATCAATCGCATGCGATACAAATTAAAAGACATTTTGATTTATTTAGTCGATGTCGACGGAAAAGATTTGCCTCAATTTTCTACGCAACATTCTGAGCGTCATGGTTCTTTTCTTCGCATTTTACCCATTTTAGACGATGTTCATTTTGCACCCACGCTGTATCTATTTCATAAATTCAATTCCATTTTTATCGTTTTGCAAGAAATGACACTTATAGTTCCCACTTCTATATTAAAAAAACCGAATGGAACAGCACACGACATCAAAAAAATAACGAAAAAAGTGAGAATTTCTCCCGATGTTTCTGTTTATTCGGGGACGAATAAGACACATAGAGCAAGGGAGACCCTTTGATCGGCTCATATTTCTCCCATACTGTATCTATCCGAGGATAGAACAGAAGACAGTAAGTCAAATGGCGTTTCATTTTTCGGAAAGGATTGATTTAATGCGATTTTTGCCACAGAAACCGAGGCGCCCGATAAATACATTGCATTTTTACCACAAGATACATTTATAGAAACGGTGGATAAATTCCAATATACAATATACGGTGGCGGAAAGGGAGTTTTAAAACTACTACGTAATCCTCCTTCGTGAAAAAGGGTTTCAATATCTTGTTCTAGTTTTTCCATTTCTTCCGAAAACTCAGATAATACTACAATTTTTATTTTTTGAACTTGGACAGCAGACATTTTGGCATCCAATATAGATTCCAATAAGAGCGAAAACCCCCCCATAATATTTTTTGATGTAATGGGTGGAAGATTGGATATAATGGACTTCATATGTGAATCCAAATTTTCTTTTGGAATCTGAATCCAATTCGGCTGATGTCCAAGAAACATCAGCCGCATTTCATCGTCTACAATATGCGAATGCTGAGCGAGCCAACATCCAATATCGATTGCGGTTTCTAATACTCCATTTGTTTTCATAGATAAAGAAACGTCGATCATAGGAATACATAATCCAAAAGAAAGAGGTGTTCTTAGGGACTGATTCCATAATATATTTGCCATATTTTTCGTGGTTTTATTTTCAATATGATTATGCAAGGTAATTTTATTGACTATATTAGATGAAATCAACTGATTTTTCGGAAGAACCCGCGCCGAATTCGTTTCTTCTCTAGGACGTGTATAATATTCGGCTATTTTATTTGCGAGTGTTGAGTTTGATTGTCCAAGAAACGTGTTCCAATATTTTATCAGAGATCCATGGGAAACTGAAGACGGGACAATTTTATCCCATTCTTTTCGACACATTTTTGTTTCTACTATTTCCATTTTTTTGCATAATCCAGTAAACATTTTGCGGTATAAATACCGCGATTTTTTTACCGCCCTTTCTTTTTGTTCTTTTGAAATCGCGTAACGAAAAATATGGGGGGTAACTGTTTTTGTCCAATGATCACATAATAATAGTAACAACCAATCAAATTTCGATTTTTCTCTGGGTACCCATTTTGCCACATTTGAAATGGGTCCTTTTGAAGCCATATCTGATTTTAATTCCGCATTCATTAATTCGATTGCGAAAAATATGAATGGATGATATGGATCTCCTGTTTGACGTCGAATATAATCACAAAAATAGGGCACGTCTTTCCAAGACCCATAAAATAAAACAATAATGCGAAAAAAATGAAACGCATATTCAGGGAAAACCTCATACCACGCATGTAACATCATATAGGTTAGGTCTCGTTCTCCTTTTCCATACATTATATCGCGCGTGTGTAGAACAAGACGCCCCATAAGATCCATCTGACATTTATCAACAGGATAAAGAGAATCTTTTAATATAACGGAAATCTTAGTTTTCACCTGTTCTAATTCTTGATCGTTTTTTTTTCGAGAAAGATCAAAATAAAGAGATACGAATCTATCTTGAAAGGATGAAATGATCATCGGAGGAAAATCCGAATCCATGATATACCCACATTGCTCGCTATGTTTATATAGATTCGCTTTAGTATACTAGCTAGCTCTACTCCTATTTATTTTTCAAGGCTGCCTGTTTTTGCAATTCCAAAAAGTTGAATGTATTTACTGTGGTTTTTGTTTTTTCAAGATATTGTTGTTTCAACATCACATTTTTGGTATTCTTTACCGCGGAATTTACGTCGCTCTTTTTTACTCGGCTCAGTAAATTTTCCAACTCTTTTATCGTATCTGGTATTGTTTTCCGTTTTGTGGGTGGCGCCATCAGCAAATTTCGCAGTAAATCAACATACGATTTCATAAAACTAAATTCCACCGCATACTCATCTAGCACACCGAGTATATATAATTCTATATGAAAGATTTGTGCTATAGAATAATTATCCCATGTTTTATTTGTCACATATAGTACATCCCAAAGAGACTTCCATGATTTTCCAATAAATCCATTGACGAAATGCACGGCGGTGGCCTCGAATCGTTTTGATTGATTTGCAGGAATACCGGTAAGGCGATTGCTTTTGCTTTTGTCTTCGTATAAAAATTGTTTTAGTGTATTTTTCAAATTCCTTGCGTCGTTTTCCGTAATTTTTGCGGCTAATTTTGAAAAGGATGTGTCCGTCGAGCTTATAATATATTTACAAATGTATATAAATAAAACTGACTCGATAGACCAATAAGGATATGTTACATATTCTCTGCTGAATCTACCCATTGAGGTTTTATATTGTGCAGGTGTAATTATTTTATCTAGTTGTAATGAAGATCCAAAATCAATCACAATAGGGGTTTTATTCTTATAATCATAGAGTATGTTATTTTCTTTTAGATCGAAATGGATGATGTTTATATTATTAAGCATTTGAATGCTCTCCAAAATATATATGTGTGTTTCCAGTATATTGACAATGAATAATTTTATATTTGTTATCCGTTGTGTTTGAAGATGTGCTCCGTTTCTAATTTGTTTATAATTATTCAATTGGGAATATAATTTTTTATATAAGTAATCACGGAGACTATCGGACCCCACGTAAGATATTTTACTGGATAAAAACTGACTGCTGGTTTTATTCGTAATCCCTAAATCACATTTTTCAATGGTTTTTTCATTGACCGTAGACAGATTTACATTGCAGCTCTCGATTATTGGAGCAAAATAAAATTTATATCCGGGGATTTTTTTTTTGATTATGGCGCCTATTTCTATTTCGTTATTTAATGAAAAATCTCTGTATTGTATCTTGGTGACAAAATTCGCGTTATTTGTTTTTTCATTTTTTCTACATTTTATTCCTGGATGAAATATGCATCCATATGCGCCATTTCCTATCAATTTGATTTCCTTATCTTGGCCTCCAATTAATTCATTCATATAAATATATATATATAAAAGGGGGGACTTTTTTACACGAATACGTCAACGGCGGATTGGGGTGGGGGTAACTCTTGTTCAGCCAAATACATATTATGATATCCATTTAATTTTATTATACGATATCCTAATTCGCTCAAAAACGAAAATAAGGCCCGGCCTTCTTCGGAAGAGTCCCCTGAATTTGATTCAAATAAAATTTTGGGATAATTGGATCTTCGCAGTGTTTCTACTGCTCCATGTAAAACAGATAGCTCATTTTCTTCTACGTCCATTTTAATGAAACCAATATCTACTATTTGGAAATGATCGAGCGTATAAATCTGAATTTCTTCCTCTTTTAATATACCGTCTGTTGCATGAATCGATGAACCACCGCCATCATCGCTCACAATTTTAAGAATTGCCTTTCCCGTTTGATCGGATGAACCCAATCCCGTCTGGAGACAAGTAACATTTTGTAAATTGGAAAGTGCTATACTTCCACAAAGAGCGTAATATGTCATTTTTTGAGGTTCGAAGCTATACACATGTTTGCATAAATTTGCCAGAGATAATGTGTATGTTCCTGTATGTGCACCTATATCCAAGAATACTTTATCCGGTGAGCATAATTGCTTTGTCCATTCGATCAATTGATTTTCGAATAACCCATTTTGCGAATAATATTCCAAATTTATTCTTGGTAGCAAATAAGAGATTTTATTTGGAAAAATAATCTGATCATCCGTGTTGTCCGTTATCTGATTCGACGCCGTTTTTGTCAATATAAAATATCGAGTCGACATTTTATATTTTACGATAGATTTCTTTATGTTTTTTACATCTTTCAACAATCTAAACGCCGACCCTTTTTTCTTTGTATTCAAAAGTGTATACGCTTTGTGTAGGACTCGAACCTACGACCTTCCGGTTAACAGCCGGATGCACTACCTACTATGCTAACAAAGCCGATGTGTGGGCCATACTCGCCCACATTCATTTTAGGATCTTATTCTTTATATTATTAGGTTTACAAATATAAATATATATATAGTTTTTCATATATGAATTCTCCGAATTATAATTTATATACAGAATTATCGGGCCGCCTTGGAAATTTATTATTTCAAGTATTTTCTTCTTATGGAATGTCGATGAAGAGTGGTCGGAATCTTATTATATTTGGTAATTCGGCCGAAATCGATCCTATTTTTCGCACTCTACCCAATCTCAAGTATATGGAAAAAAAACATGTTCATTTTCATAATCTTGCTATTTATGACGAAACCAATGAAAGTGACCCCATAAAAAACGCGTTTCAATTCAATCCAAATATTATTTCTCTTTTTGGAAACAACGACGGATGTCTGTTTGGGTATTTTCAAAACGAGAAGTATTTTTGTGATTACCGAGAAACTATTTACAAAATTCTCGAAAATAAAGAAATAACGGACCGGTTGTTATACGCCTATCCAAGTTTGCCATCGCATTATTTTATTCATATTCGACGTGGTGATTATGTGGGAAACCATCTTTATACGATTGATTATGATACATATTACAGATCGGCCATTTCTTATGTTTTGGAACAAGATCCCATGGCGCAATTTTTTATTGTAAGCGACGATGTTGAATATTGTAAAACATATTCCGTCCTTTCGAATCTTCGTCTGACTTTTATTGAAAATATGGATACAATCGATACACTCTATTTTATGTCCCTTTGTAGCAAAGGAGGAATTTGCTGTAATAGTTCCTTTTCTTGGTGGGGATCTTATATGAATCCCAATAAAAATAAAATTGTGACTATGCCTAGAATATGGATGAATATTTCAAAACCGATTGATATTTATTATGAGGGGGTTATCATTCTCTAATTTATTGACTCCAATATTTATATCTAAAAATAGGATCGTATTCGTAACGCATCAATTCATAACTCGTTAACCGTCTTTTATTAGTGCAAAATAGAATAATTAATGCGAAGCCAAATACGAAGATAAACATGACTAGCGAATGTGCGTCTGACTTTATGTCTATCGGTTCCATATATTTGTGGGCTGATAAAATATGACACTGGCACTGCCCTGTATAATCCCATCCATAGGAGTTTTTGTAGAAATTTATATTCGGTGTAGTATCGTGGAATAGTGTTTTTGTGTAATTCCACGAGTTTTGTGTTTGCATTATGTGTTTTAATCCAGCCTTGGTCCCGTTGGTAGACCGAATAGTAAAAGATAGAATAATGATTATTATACCTTTTATTTGTGTTTGAATGCGCGACATTGATTTTTGATCATGTAAACGTAAATTTATAAAAGTTTCAATTTTGTGTGTAAGCTAAGATTAAAACTGTTATTATTGTACAAAATGTAATAAATTTCAAAATTTCAGGAGGTTATGGTGAGAAAAATGGTGTGTTTCACATATTTACTGTATCTTTCATCGCCTCCACGTGAGCATCTGTACTCAGTTTTATTAGTTCGGCTGCAAAGTCGGTAACTTTTTTTTTAAGTTGGGGTCGTTTTGCACTTAAAGCATCGCGGCATAAGCGAGTGTTTGAAACAGTGTTAAAGCTAACCGCGGTGTATGCCGTTATCCCCCTCTATTTTTCTTACTGTGTCTTTCATCGCCTTCACGTGAGCATCTGTACTCCGTTTTATTAGTTCGGCTGCATATTCGGTAACTTTTTTTTTTAAGTTGGGGTCGTGTTGCATTTTAAGCTCCGCGGCATAAGCGAGTGTTTGAAACAGTGTTAAAGCTAACCGCGGTACACTGTAAGCTAATGTTAATATTTGTGTAAATATTCCTGCAGTCCCAACGTACCCCGCTGCAATTATACGATACGGAACTATTACAGCCACGCAAACAATTAAAACTATATCCATTCCTAACTTCTTTACTGCAAACTTTAAAGTTGAAAATATTTTTCTTTTGTCGGGTATATCGGTTCCATTTAATTCCACGGCAGCTTGCTTTAAATTCACTTCAGCTTGGTTTAATTCGGTAGACGAAGTGGCTTCCTGTTGTTCAGTTGAAGAAGCTAATTGGGTTATTTCAGAAGAAGTGGGTTTGACAAGAGTAACCTTATATTGGCTACAAATTCTAGTTATATGGTCGTTAATTATTTCATCGTTCATATTTTGGTTTTTCCTTTTATTTTTTTCAGCGTATTTTTCTAATCTACCGTTCTACATATTTTATATCGTTTCAATCTACATTTTTTTCACGACAATTATTTTATTCGAGTCTTTCTGATTTTCGTTGTTGTCGATGGACAGTATTCTTTTATTCGTATTCGTATTCGTATTCGTATTCATACCAAATGATGAGCGAGAAGGAGAAAAGGAAGA
>VFLE01000076.1 GCA_009885205.1 Candidatus Shapirobacteria bacterium
ATAAAAGGAGGGGTCAAAGGGTCTGGAATTCGCGAAGCGAATTCTGATGACCTTGGTTCCCCTTATTGGTTCCCCTTATTAAAGGTCATAAATCATCTTCAGAGTCAAACAAAAAGAATAATTCGCCCCATTCATCGGCAAAATACGCCCATAGGCATCATACATACGTATACGTAATTTCTGTATATCTACCGGTCCAAAATATTTCCTCGGTTCCGTCACTACGCGAAGATCACCATTTACCGCAATATCGTTTGCGGATCCCTTGGTCGAAACACGCGCCAATACATCTGCACCCATCATTGAATCGCCAAACACATTCGTAAAATAATTATGCGCCGTTTTTTGGAAATCGTCCACCGCCAAATATACATATCGAAAGGTATTGACATCCATCAAGGTGTCTCCGATATATTGATTCGATCCAGTGTATTTAAAACGCGTATATCCCAAGTTCCATCCAATTTTTATCGAGACATCCGTCAAATCCGCATTTCCGCTACTGTCACGCGTAAAATCGAGTGTAATCGTATTTACGTTTGCGGCGAATGCGCCCGTGGGAGAAAGAGTAAGCTTTTGTGTAAAGGGTCCCAGACTAAATTGAATATACGAATAAATATCGTTCGGTGCCAATAAATTCCCAAATATATCCTTGGGCGAAATCAATAGATTAAGCACGTTTAATAAATCGTCATTCGTATAAACGCCATCGGGGACCGTAAAAATACGTGTGGCAGTTTGGTTCGGTGTACTCGTCGCAATGTCCGTATAATTTACGGCCATATACAAAAAATTGTTACCATAAACAGATGAGATGGTATAAAACGCCACCGGAAATTCAAGGCAGGATAATTCCATAGAGACCACTTTGTTATAACGCATGGGCAGTTTAATGACGAAATCGGAACTCTGTGGCTGAACCGTGTACATATTTTCACGGAATCGGGTATCAATATTGATCGATTTGGTTAAAATGCGTGCGTTCAG
The DNA here is from genome assembly GCA_009885205.1 of Candidatus Shapirobacteria bacterium. GTDB lineage: Bacteria > Patescibacteriota > Microgenomatia > UBA12405 > UBA12405 > UBA12158. The sequence goes on from VFLE01000076.1 coordinate 988, forward strand.
CGGATTCATATCGCCGTGAAAGAATTCGCTGTTCTGACTATACACAAACTTGGCGTCCGTATGCGCACGGAGTTCGCTCGTTCTGGGGAGAACTGGGGCCAATGGGGGAATATCATAAGGGTCGAGTTTTTGATTGAGCGGAATCGTGGTCGGCGGCTTGGGGTAAGGCGCGCGATATCCAATGAGACGCTGTTTCGCTTCGTTTAGAAAACTGACAAATCCGCTTGTAAAACGCTTATCCAGCTGGTTTTTGTTCAAATATTTTTCGCGAAGTTCGTATTCTTTATATTCAATGTCGCTTATCGTATAATTGGGGTGATTTGTCAATTGGAAAAAGGCTTCTAAATCTTGGACCGAATAGTGGCTAATATCTAAATCGAGGAATTCCATAGTTTTTGGGATATATAATAACTGTCATATTTTTTATTTCATACAAACGTGGACGATAGAATGTAATTTGCAATAAACAAATTAAATATAATCCGTTATATAGAAAAATGGAAAAATTTGTTACGATATCTCATGTGCAAGTTGGAAAAAAGTATAAAGTAATAAAATTTAAATACGGGGTTCGAATGACCGATATTCAACTGGGCGAAACAGATATGCAAAATATAAAATCGGAAGAAGTGCTGGGGGAATTGGTGGAAATCAAGTTTTATGGGAGACAGTATGATCCAGATGCTTTATTTGTTTTTAAGAATGAAAACGGCGAGAAATATGAGTTTTTTCCTTCATTTGGTAATATTGAGGGGTTTGTCGAATTGTAGGGGAATAACAATATAGTAATATAACAAATATTACTAATAATAAAAACATGTATTACGGATATGATTTCAATGAAAGAAACGGGGGAGGATTGGGCGCCATCATTCATGATGTCATGAACGCATATAAATATGCTAAAATGAACAATCTACTTTTCTGTTTTACAAAAGAAGGGTATGAAATACCAAGATTGAATGGCGCAACAGAAGAAAATGCAGACATTCCGAATAAACAGTGGGATTCTTATTTTCAATCCATAATCCCGATTGTTGAAAAAGAGAATTGTGCAGGATTGTGGCCCATATTTTTGCCAGATACTCAATCGAATAAATGGTCGATCCAAGAATACGCCGATATCATAAACAATGACATTTTTATCTTGAATCCGGAGACAAAAGACAAAGTAAACGAATTGGTAAAAAACACCGCGTTTTGCGAAGAAACTGATATTGTATTGCATATACGGAGGACGGATAAAACCGCCGAATCGAATTCATTTCTTCCGTTTGAGATTTTTATAAAAGAATGTGAATACGTTCTTTACGAATTGAATGATGAAAAAAACAGAATTTATATTTGTACCGATGACAAATCCGTATGTGAAACAATACGAGATCATTTTCATAAAAAAAAGGTGGAAGTGGTATGGGATACAAACAAAAACGACGATTTTTTACATGAAGCGCGAATTTTAGGAACGTTGTCAAACGAAGCGGCATACAAAGAAACAATGAATTCTTTCAAAAATTTGATGATTATGAAACGCGCGGTTCATTTAGTCGGCGGGCGCATGTCTTATTTTTTCCGAATTGGCGAGTTGTTGAGATATCCTAAAAAAACGACAAATGTCCAAGACAACGACTTATTCGGTATAGCACCTTATTCGGGGGTGGGATATATGATTCGCCCATATCGAAAAATGGCAATACACGATTTTATTAATCCATTGGTTCACACTACCATAGAAAAATATGCGGACATTTACAAAAAAGAGGGAATTGTTACAGTTCCCGATTTTATATCAGAAAGCGTCTTGGAACAAGTAAAACCCGAATTGGAAAATTATAAATGGTGGTGTTATGCAACTATGCCCAATAATAATGAATGGGTCGTGAAATATTTTTCGGATTTGAATGATCCTATTCTCGGGGAACGTTTTTTAGAATGTGGCCAACAATTAGAAAATCGCCAATTTTGTTATCGCTTTAAGCGAGATGTTGGTGGTCATTATGCGGTTTGTAATTGTGTGGCATGTCGGCTATATGCGACTATCCAGAGTTTTCCGGTGACCGATATGTTATGTAAAATTGTTGGATGTAGAAATTTGATCCCAGGGGAGATGTTTTTGAGTAATTATGGAAAAAACGATTTCATAAGTATTCATCATGATATAAATAAGGGGGATATTGCGGTCACTTTTTCGCTGAGTTCCGATTGGAGTCCGGTTTATGGGGGGATTTTGCATTTTTGTGATGGAGAAAAAAATATATACAAAAGTATTGTGCCCAAATTGGGGTCGGTAAATATATTCGGATTAGATCCGGAAAATGGACTCGATCATTTTGTATCCACTGTAAACGTGGATAAAAACCGATATACGTTGACCGCTTGGTATACTAGAACCTGGGCCTAATACATATTTTGGATAATTATATCCGTCATACACCTTTTATCCTTGAAGAATTGAAAGGGTACAAAAATATATACGTATATAAAATATCTAATATAAATCCGCTTATAGAAAAACATAATAATACGTATTCCATTATGGATTTGTGTTCAATATTATAAAAATAAATGATCAATAAAGCGAAGAATGGTATCGCTAAAATATCTCCATAATGACTACCATTTTTTATAAAGTCATTATATTTCATATCTATACGATAGGATTATAATAAAATTTGTTGTCCCATTTTACACCTTCGGACATTGAAAATGTCCAAAGGTGTAATTCTTCAAGGGTGTAAATTGCCAATATGTCGGTTACAAAATAACATTTTCGAACGACATTCACATATTCCGATACTCTTTTCGAGAAGTTAGCATTTAGAATGTATATCAATTTCGTCTACGTTTGGAATATTTACGCTTTGATCGTTTCGTTTTTTTAGACTGTTGCTTACGTTTTTTATACAAAATTGAATATAAACATATCTCTCTCTAAATAGGAACGAATGAACTTCCCTATAAAAATCAAACCTCCGCCTCCACAGAATATTTTGCTAGTGAAAGAAGAACCCGTCTTTTACATCAAAATCAAACCCCCACCAAAACAAGTACAGATTATTCACGGCGACGCATTTGTGAAACTCGATTCTATAAAAGACAAAACAGTTCAAACGGTATGTATCGATCCGCCGTATAATATCGGAAAAGACAGCTGGGACAATATCGAAAATTATATTGAATGGCTCACGTCCATCGTTAAAAAACTTTCCTGTAAAATGCGTGCAAATGGGTCCATGTTTATTTTCCACAATGATATGGAACAAATCGCGGAGCTTATGATATCCATAAAAAAATCCACCCCCCTCATCTTTAAACAGATGATTGTTTGGAATAAACGATTTGAAGGGTCGCCTAAAAAAGGGTTTTTGGACGGATATGTCATGAAAAATGAAATGCACAATTGGAACAAAATGGCCGAATATATATTGTTCTATACCTTTGACAATTCGTCAATCATAAAAGAAGAACGGAAAAAGCAAAACGTATTGCAGCATACTATATCGCAAGAGATTCTTAGCAAAACGGGGGGGTTTACCGGATGGTACAGCAATATAGAAACGGGAAAGAATCAGCCCACGCGAGATACGATGGTTCCTATTACCAAACACCTTGGAATACAGTATGACGACATTGTTCCTAAATTCCGTAATTTGAAAACCGATCATAGTGTTTGGAATTATGATATGGCGCCAAGATCCGATATACACGTAACACCGAAACCGGTGAATCTTTTGAAAAATATTATATTGCATACAACAGATCCAGGGGATTTGGTATTGGATTGTTTTGCCGGAACTGGATCCACTGGGAAAGCATGTTTGGAGACGGGGCGTCGATGCATTTTGATAGAAAAAGATGAAAAATATTATGAGCACCTTATTAAGGGTTAAGGGTTTAAGGGAACCAAGGTTCCCTTAAGATCCCTCCAAGGGGAACCAAGGTTCCCCTTTGACCCCTCCTTTTCAGGTTCAAGGGGACCAAGGTTCAAGGGTTAAGGGTTTAAGGGAACCAAGGTCATCAGAATTCCCTTCGCGAATTCCAGACCCTTAAGATCCATACTTTATAATGGTTCCCTTAATAAGGAGGGGTTTTAGGGGAACGTAGTTCCCCTAAGGTGATTCATTTCTTTTCTATTTTTATACAACAACATCATAAAATAATCAAAATGTCGTGCAAAATGTACATCCATTTCCATAATCAAACAGATCTGCCAATTATGTTGAGCAGTTGGGTAAAGGGGTCAAATATTCTGCATCACATTCGAGTTGCAGGTGGGGAAAAACTTCTCGTACATAGCAGCGTAGGAGAATGGCATATGGATTCCATGTTAGACAGCAACGAGGATCTGAAAATGTGGAAAGATGCGGGTCTGGCAAAAAAACTGATTCTCGGTAAATTTCGGTCCGATCCTTGTTTTCAAGGAAATTATTCATGGATGGAGTACGACGAACCATTTGACTGCATATTTACTCCAGGCGAAATTGGCCAAATCACCTTCTTGCGAAAATAAAAAATAAAGAATTCCTATTTTATTTTTTATAGCAATGTCCCTCCCACCCACCCCTACCTAATCCTAATTTACGGTTTATCTACAAATTTCAAAACGGATCGCAACTTATCTAGCCAAACATTCGAACAAAAGGGCTCGTCTCCCACAATCCGGTTACCTTCGCGCGTCATCAAACAAATATTAAACCCGCGAATTGTATACTCATTATCCGAGCGAGGAACACAGTGACCAAGCTGGACGTCTGTTTCCCGCGGATTAGTGCGAGAATCTTCGCGACTGGCGATATCCTCCAATCGAATTTCGTGTCCGGTAACAGGGCAAATAGTATTTCCCAACTCGTTGAATAAAGTTCGGTTTAGCGCGAGAAAATGCGACGAAAGAATCTTGCTATGCTCATCGAGCATCTTCAAATACGCACCTTCATCCCCCAAATCACATAGCAATCTGCGAATTTCAGGAATATGTATAAGATAGGCCACATAATCGGTATATGCAGTGGCCATGAGGAATGACGTCGATGCATCGCGCAAAGGTATCGCGCAAGAGAGTTTCACCTTTTTGTCGCGAATACTTGATTCGTTGACGCGACTCAATTGTATGGGGAAGTTTCGATTTGCGCGATTTTTGTAAACGCAATCATCGTTGCCTGTAGTCGAATAAATCGACGTCTCTACTTTTGTGGAGACAGAAGGCGGCAAGTTTTTGAATAACGCTTTGTGAATGTTGCAAGAACACCTCCCCGAATGTCCGGTTGGAAGGACACAAAGAGGCTGTTTTACCAAAGATAATACATCTTCAAGAGTGCAATTGGAGGTAAGATGAGGCGACAGTTTCTCATAGGCCGTTGTAATAACGGCCACTGAATTTTGGCGGGTTGGAACTTCCCGTAGACACAGAATATTTTTGTAATAAATACCACCTCCAATTGGGTCGTTTTCAAACGCGGCTGCGTTTGCGACGCAAGAAAGATAATTGGGATCTTCGAGCATATTGATTGACATTTTAATGACGGACCTGAGCATATGCAATCGATTTTTCTTTAAAGAAAGAATCAATTTTAAGGGAACCAAGGTTCCCTTAAGATCCCTCCTTTTATAAGGGTTTAA
>VFLE01000152.1 GCA_009885205.1 Candidatus Shapirobacteria bacterium
CATAAATTATGATTGGTTGTCCAATCTAAGTTTCGTGTAAAAGTTCTTATAGTACAAAAAATTACAATAGAAACAAAAATTGTAGGTGCAATAAGTCTAAAATATTTAAACAAATTAAATATAATAATACCCATAAACATCGCAAAACCCAATGACCCAAAAAACATGTAGCGCTCGGCCACCAACCAACTTACTTTAACCGGTGCCATCGAAGGGGCCGCTGCCAAAAATATAAAAGCCAGCGAGAAAAATATATTTTTGTTTTTAAAATAAAAATATATCAAACAACTTAAATAAGTCAAAACAATCGACCAATTTAACCAAATTGGGAAAACATACATTGTATGGTACAAAGTTAAATCAAAAGGGACAAACAATAGTTGCAAATATTTTGCCATCGCTGTCGGGTACTGGAAAAATGGGTCATAAAAAATTCCCTCACTCACATTTGTCCCACTGTTAACGATATTTATTCTATTTACGATAAATGGTTTTAGGATTATAAAAGACACAACAAACAAACCCAGCATAATCATTAAAAATTTGGAAATATTTATATTATGTCTTTTCCAATAAGTCAAAACATATCCCACCAAAATCAAAAGCAGTGACATAAACCGAACTTTTTCTGTCAACAAAGCCATCGTTTCAAAAAAAATCAATAACCATAAATATTTTTTTTGCTTTGTTTTTAAATACAACAAAAAATTAACCAAACCCGCCAACATAAAAACTGTTGTCAAAATATATGGTTTGCCCGAAATCCAAGTCACTGCTTCCACATGAATAGGCATAACCGCAAATATTATTGTCGACATATAGGCCAAATCCCGACCTAGCAATAAATAAGTAAATGCAAATACCAAAACACAAATAACAAGATAAACCAACAGACTATACAAATGATATGGGACTGGGCTAGTCACTCCAAACATATTGGCCAAAACCGAATTTGACAGGGTCACAAAACTAAAAACATCACCCATCATGTTGGTCATATCGGTCACCGTCGGATTGTTGGGTATAGTAGCATAATCATCGGACACAAACGCTCCTCCCATCCCATTTAAATACAACAAAAAAGTACCTAAAATAAGCAAAATTAAAAATATTTTATTATTTTTTAATATTTCAAAAAAACTTTTTTCTTTACATCCAAAAGATTCAACTACAACATCACTGTCCTCCAGTAAAATTTTATCAAGCTTTTTTAATTTCTTAATTTTTCTTTGCGACATATTTCATTTTAGCAAAAAATTTGGCCAGTTTATCCTCACTGTGACGTAATCTAAAATTTACTTCATCAACCGAAGCCACATCAGCCAAAACTATCTTATTTTTACCCTGTAAATTATGTTTAATTGGCGCCGAGTGTTCGCAAGCATACGAATTCAATATTTTTTTTAATACTTTTTGATCTACTTTCGTCAAGTCGGCCATCAAAATAGTATCAAAATTAATTTTGGCATATTGATTAATCACCTTCACATAATCGTCTTGATCAAAATCATTTGTTTCATTACTCACCGACATTATATTAGTTATCAATAACTTTTTCGCCTTTGATTTTTGCAGCGATTCTCTCATTCCTTTTGGCAAAAAATTAGTCAACACTGAGCCATACAAACTACCAGGGCATACAATTATCAAATCCGTTTGTTCCACTGCAGACATCGCCTCAGGGTTGGCCACCACCTCAGTTGACAACCATACTTTTTTGACCATATCCAAAGACATTCTTTGATCATCAAAATTATGCTCTCCACAATATTCTCGTCCACCCTCAGTTTTAAAACAAATATCAGCCGACTTGGTTGCTACTGGTATCACCTGACCACATAAGTTGGCCTGAGTTAATTGGGAAAATAAACCATCAACTTTTGACAAATCACCGGCCTTTTCCGCCATAAATTGAAAAAATAAATTACCAAAATTTCTTCCCCGTCCATCACGGTATTTAAGCATTTCTTGCCAATAAGTTTTTTGTTCACCATCATTCCATAACGATAACAATGATCGCCAATAATCAGAAAAGGCTAAAACCGACCCTCGCTCATCAGTCCGAATTCGTCCGCTATCTCCACCACTATCAAAGGTCGTCACAATCGAGTTGATGTTGTTAAGTCCAGCTTTAACCAAAGCTTGATTTATAATTGGCATCCCCGATCCACCACCTATTGTGACTATCATTGTTCCTAAGTATACTACTTCATGGGTTTATTTCGTCTAGTTTTAGCCATATCAGTCTTAATTGCCCATTCTACGCCAATTTTTAGTAACACCTTAGTTGGTGGTCGCGTCGCTGTCGAAAGTTTTTTTATGATTTCTGGTTTTTACATGGCTCTCATTTTATCAACCAAATATAAAACAAATCTCAAAACTTTTTACAAAAATCGATTTTTAAAACTTTTCCCTCTCTATTGGTTTTTTACTATTTTAGTTGTCATCGTTTCTTTTGTCACTACCGGCAAATTTACTATTTTCAAAGATTACATTATTTCCCCACTTTCCAAATTTATTTTAATCTTTTTTAATCTCAGTCCACTGTTTAACGACCTCACCAATTTCTTGGCTGTCAACATCAACACCGGTCATATATTTTTTACCTCAGCTTTTCGCGATACTGTTCCCGAAATTTGGAACTATTTAATTTTACCCCAAGGTTGGACTATTGGGCTAGAAATTACTTTCTATCTTTTTGCTCCATTATTAGTTAAACAAAAAACCAAAATTTTATTACTCATTGCCTCGCTCAGTTTAATTGCTCGTCTGATTTCCTATTATTTCTTAGGCTTCAATCATGATCCCTGGCAATATCGCTTCTTCCCATTTGAAATTTTATTTTTTATTGCCGGAATTATCGCATACCGCGTATACGCACGGTTTTGTATGGGCGGATTATATATCCACCCTATCTTATTGGTTTTTCCCATTTTTCTCTTTACAATTTTTTTCAAATATTTTCCCAATATTATTTTTTACTATCTAATTGTTTTTATCTCTATTCCCTTTCTATTTAAATTCACCAAAAACAATAAATTTGATCGATTTTTAGGTGAATTATCCTACCCACTCTATCTCTGTCATTTTTTAATTATCGATATTTTTGCTCAAATTATAAAAGTAAACCACCAATACCTAGGATTATACTCACTACTTATATCACTCCCTGTCGCCATATTAAGCTATAATCTTACTTATGCAACCATTTATCGAAATAAAAAACATAATTAAATGGCAAGAGCTCTTGTGGCAGATGGTCGGTCGTGAGGTAAAATCTCGCTACAAACAATCAGTACTTGGTTACTTTTGGGTAATTCTAAATCCACTTGCCCAAATGATTGTCATGTCCTTCGCCTTTTCTCTAATTCTCAAAATTCCTACCAACGCCGCCTCCAACATCCCATATTCTATTTTTCTATTTGTCGCCCTATTACCATGGAATTTATTTGCCAACTCTCTTTCCTCATCGGCCAG
>VFLE01000221.1 GCA_009885205.1 Candidatus Shapirobacteria bacterium
AAGAAGGAGAAACGTTTAGAGAAAGCCGGTTATTTTGCCGAGAAAGGCAAATTTGGTTTTGTGAAACATAACAAGAGTCGAGGGTCAAGGAAGAGCATGACTGTTGGAAAAATTAAAGCTTAGGTTTCCTCAATGTTTATTATTTTCAAATTTAATTTTTGAATAGGATTTATCATCATTCTATTCAAAAAAGAATTTCTGGACTAATTCGTATCCTCGCGCCATTCACGATTGCGGCTTTCATATGAAAATAACGATGTTCGCAATCATCGTCGCAATCACGCTTACCAATAGGTTGGCATAATGCGCGAGCAGTGAGAGCTATCCAATCATGTTGCATAATTTCAATGTTTTTATTCACATTCCATTCATAAGAAACGCCTTGGAATGCGGACATTCTATAAATCGCAAATCCGTTAAATGCGGAAATGCATTCATAAAGTTTGCCAGGTTCGCATTCATCAAGCTCTTTTTTGATGAACTGTTTAATTTTTTTTACCGCTTCGAATCCATTTGGAAAATGCCAACAGCTAAAAATGTAGGGCTTTGTCGATAAAGCCCAAATGTCATAATAATCATTGCGGTTAAATGATATTGCATCCCAATCATCTCTTTTTAATGCGTTAAATAAAACCGGAACATTTATAGGCGAGGAACATACATCATCTAAATCCATCATTATGGAATATTCAAACCCCGATAGATTTTTACTTCTTATAAATTGTAATAATTGATTGCGCGCATTACAAATATTTTCGACGCGAATGTTTGTAAGGGGCATTGGGTTGATTATTATTTCAATTTTATACTTTCGTTTCATATCACATAATTTTCGAAGAGTTTTATCATCAGACTTATCAAATGCGATGACAATTAAATAATCTTCAAAGAGCGGTATTATTTTGTCTATATTTTTAAATACGTCGTCAATATATTTTTCGCATGATTTTGCACAACCGCATATATATGTTTTCATTTGATGTATAGATTCTATATATCAAAAAATTTATATTATTTTACGTGTCTTATAACTTTTTCTGAGGGTTTTTATTCTTTTCTTTACACCCTTGAAGATTATAAACCGCCTTCAGCGGTTCAGTCTTCAAAGGCAACGTTACCGATAAATGAATTAAAACGCACCCGTAGGGTGCGAATTTAAATCTTCATCGGTGTAAATGTTCATCGGTGTAAACGGACTAATTGGTACCGGGGATAGGGGTCTGAAATCCGCTTCTTTCCCCCTAGTATTAGATCCCTTAGAAAGGGGGTACAATTTTATTTATACGATATGTATATACAAAAAATATATATTGTATTTACATCCATGACATTATTAAAAAAAATATATAAAACTCTAAATGGATGGATACTGTTTTTTGTTTTAGCCATTTTTATTATTGTGCTTTATATGTTTAGTTATCGTTGTTATAATAAAAAAGAAGGGTTTAACATGGATTATTCATTTCAACCATTCCCAAATATAAAATCAAATATGATAACAAAAATGCAGACGCTAGGCTATGATTTAAGCGGATTATCCGATCAATATGATAAAGCGCGCAAAAGTTTAAACCAATGTATTACCGATTATGAAGATACGTTTTATAAGAACAATGGTTCTTCTTCGCCTTCAGGACAAGGATCGGTTACTGGAGATACGCAATCCGGAAATTCCCGACCAACCACCGACTTTGGACAAAAGATAATAGATATATTTATAAAAAATGCAAATGATATTGTTCTGGATCCAAAATTAAGTGGTATAAACACGGATACTACCGATGGATTATTTAAAACACAATTTGGCGGAACTATAAGCGATGTTAGTTCGAACATTATGAAAGGAAAGGATGGTACGCTGGATGTTATTGAAAACGGAGATACGAAAAAACTGTCCGATTTGTCTATGTTCGGTTTGTTAAACTATTATCAAGCAAAAATATATATTATTACTGAATGGTATTTTTATTATAACAACACTCCGACGATTGATGTGACTTCAATAAAGGTAGTTACATCATCAACCGGGGGCGATGTATTAGCCGCATACAATAAACGTGTAATAGATTTAAAAAATGCAGTAAATGTATCGGTAGATAAGTCGGCTGCTCTTGCTAAAGCGGATGGGGATTTAAATGGATGTGACGCGCACTGGAAATGTCCAGGGAGATGGGATTATAAAAATGGTAAAAGTTCAGAGAAGGACGCCGCTACAATTAAAGAGGCATTATTACGAGATGGAAATCCAGGAGATACTAAAAATTATGCAGATTTATCACTTTCCGATTTGAAAGCAAAATTGGATACCGTCCAAGCCGCGGATAAAACACAACAAGCATCGGATACAGAGAAAACAAATGTATCACAAGCCGCGGCGCAAAATGTATATGCAACCTATCGAAAAAATGCATTGAACGATCTCCCTTCTCTATTGTCCGATATATTGAAAAATACGGCAAAGCAAATGACTGTAATTAATAATACAATTGCCACAATAAAAAAACTAGTCGACTCGTTTGTCGCCTCATATAAAGCCAAAGCGATGAGAATTACAATAATCGATGCCATGTATAAGCAAACCGCGAATCCAGTTTATGATTTGGATATGACCAAACTACAGCAATTTGTAAAAGCGGTAGCCCCTCGATTTTTTGAATCAGGGGATAGTTTCGATGTTACGCAAATAGATGATTACACTGGGAATATAATAGATAGCATAGACAAAATGCATATATTAAATAGATTCAACGATGCAAAAAACGTACAATCCGGAAATACTTCTACCTATTCATTAATGCAACAAATGTTCAAGTTTGCCGATACAAACAAAGCTTTCTTCGAAGATCCGATCGCCAAATCCGATAAAAACTTTGAGCAATTAAAAATATATACCTACACATTTGAAAATGCCAACGCAATCCATTTTATCGTAGACTTGTATTATTTCGACTTATTGTTTGTGAATGAAAAAATATATGATTATATAAAGATAAAATTATACCAAAACGCGGATGGAAGCGTGTTATCTAGTTCAAGTCCAGGAATGGACAAATTGACCTTGAAAGCAGACATGAATAATTTCGATGCGAAAATAGACGGTGGAAATCCAAATGATAGTGTTCTAAGCAGCGATATAATTAAATATTCCACCGCACATCTCAATTTCCTTTTGAATATCCGGAATTTTTTATTTATGTTGTTTGTTCGGATGGGAATAATGACGGAGTATGTATTTGATTATTCGACATACAATCAGTTTTTACTGGACAAAGGTATTCCGACCGACGGTTTACTTCATACAAAAATAGAATATATGGATGCTCTGAAAAAAACAAATGTATATACAGATGCCGACATACATTATGAAATGGAAAAATATATTTATATTTTGTGCAAATATAATTTGACGCACATACGTGATGCGTATTATACTGAATACAATTCATATACGTCGGATCCGCAAACTTTGACTAATTTATCTCAAGGCGGTCGCATATATAAAACGGCATTGCAGTATATATCGTATATTGAATCGAGTAATAAATTTACCCAAAATGCAACTCTCATATATAAAGACATTTTCGCTCGGTATCAAGACCCAGCAACCGACCCTTCCAATTTTCCATTTAAATTAACCGCAGACAATCCGGTAATTGTAAAAAATGTAAAATTACATGATGAATGTCTTTTGTTGCGTGATGAAATAAAAGCGTATTTGTATTTGCCCACTTATTTTGGAAATGGTTCTCTGAATGGTTGTTATAATGACCCAAAGAACAGTATTTTCAGCCAACTCTTTAATACAACAAATCCGTCTTCTTCTTCATCTCCATTCGAAATAAGCATTGTGACCAGAAAAACGGGAGCAAAATCCGATCCAATGTTAGATCAATATGGTGCGGTTGTGAATTGTATCAATGACACAGTTGCTTATAACAATGTAAACGATGCGTCGTATGATACAATTACATTAAAACCATATAATACGGACGGTGCATACCATTGCTATGCGGGATATGAAAATAAAAAACTACAAGCAGATTTAATTCAACAAAACTCAGTTCAACCGGATATCTCCAAATGTTATATAAGCGACGATAAAAATATAGCAGAAAATACAATTACCTATAAAGTAAATCCGCTTAAATTCGATCCGGTAAAAGATACATTAATTTTTAAAGGATGCTACGCGACATCGGACGTATCGAATAATATTTATAATACTATTCCGCATAAAATAGGCGATGATTTATCGCAAATTGTATTGACCTATCCAAACGATCCGAATGCGGCCATAAAAGAATGTCAGCGACGTGTGAAAGACGAAAATGATAAAAAACGTACGAATTATGACATCTTTGGAATTACAAATGACACGGAAGACACGAATTTGCTATATTGCTATGCCGGAAACGTGAAATTTGATGCGAATTATGCAATTGATAGTAGATTGGCAAGAAGCGATTATACAAGAGGATGTAATGTTATTTATCCAGGCCCAAACAATTATATGGTATTTCAGGATGTATCCGCAAGCTTGAATAGTTGTAAAACGGAATCTCAAATACAATTAGATAAATATAATGATTTGAAAACAAACTGGTTGAATACGAATATCAAAAGTCAAATGGATAGTTTAAAGGTGCTCGATTCGCAAATATCGGATATTGATAGACGATTCCCTATACAATTTAAAGTATCATCTACTTATTTAGTAAAAAGTGGTGGGTCGCAGCCTCCAAATATTAAGATTAATAATACGGACAGGTCCTCGCCTGGTATATCCACTCCTGGGGGAAAACCAAAATCTATGAATACTTGCAAATTAGATTTGTATTTAGCGCAAGGACCCAAGGGAGACGACGGAGGTATGGGTAAACAGGGTGGAGTTGGAAATGCAGGAAAAGTGGGCAATGATGGTTTATACGGACATGACGGATATTGGGGGAATCATTGATAGGTCCCCCTAAAATATATATATAGTTTAGTAATGAAAAAACAAATTTTATTTTTAGTTATACTCGTATTATTTATGTCTCTTTGCTTTTATTTATATTCTACTCGAGAAGGATTTTCTGCGCCCGCTGGATCTTTATCTCCTGCTGGAAATTCATCACCAGGCGATCCCATCAATGTAGTCGCTGGATCCGGTGATGCAACCGCAAATTTGAATAAAATTGTAAATGCCATCACGTCGGCTTTTATCGCTTCTCCTGCGCCACAGCTAGTTGTTCCTCCCGATTATCAAATATTAGCAAACGACCCTATGAAAAAAACCGTATTTTCACAAGATAAATGCGCCCCACCACAAAATCCGGTTACTGAATTGCCCATTGATACGCAAATGAAGGAGATGATTGATAAACATAAAGTTACGATGAATGATAGCCTAGATAAATACATTGCAAAATTGGACAATATTATTTCGGCATTAGAACATCCTGAAAATTTATTGTCGATTAATACCCATTTGAAATCGACTGTTCATACCGGATTGCCTTTGGCGACGATAACATACGATACTAATATGAATAGTTTGGTGAATTTGACACTTACGAAAGGAGATCCAGGTGAGACGGGCGACCAAGGATCCGTGGGACTTTCCGGAATTTCGGCGGAAGGAAAAGTCGGAAATAAAGGTGGACTTGGACAAAACCCGTTTCAAACGGTTAGTGTGCCTGAATTGCCCAAATGGTATAAATATCAAGGGTAATAGACTTCGATTGGGGGAGGGGGGAGCGGATTTCTCCTTAATTTTATCGATATATAGAGTATATATGTTCAAATATACTCAATATTATATAATATTTAGTGTGTTGGTTATAGGCGCACTTGGATTATGGTTTCTGTATATAAAAAATAATACAAAAGAATCGGCAGCGAATAAATGTCCAGATCCGATTTATGCGACCGATCCTAACGCATATGTGGTGGAAGCGCCCATCATTAATAGTTTTATGGAATACATGAATTTACAAATAAATCAATGCAATATTGATTTGGATGTATGTGACTCACTTGTGCAAAATACCAGCTTTAACGTCATTGTGGATCCATCACCAATTATAGGCGATGGACTGAAAATTCCAAATCCAATTGCGCAAATGGATTCATCGAATCCTCCGAATTATGGGATTGTTTTTAAATTACCAAAGGGGTTCGTAGGTCCAGTGGGAATGAAAGGTTCAGACGGACAACCTGGACCAACTGGGCCTACCGGACCTACCGGTCAAGTGGGATCGAAAGGAAATTGGATTCGGCAATAATCTTTGTTTCTATAATTTAGGTATAAATGGAGAATTGTGGGTAGCAGATTTTTGTATATCCTCATTCCGTTTTTGCTGCAACACATCAACCGTTAATTCAGACGACACTTTATCCGGATGATATGTATCCGGTGGTGTCTGTATTGTAAGTACTTCTTGTGTTGCCGAAACATAGTTATACATCTGTCGGCGGCCGCCGTTTCCCTTCGCGCTAAGCTCTTCCGGGGTTAAACTATACATTGTGTATGGCTCAGATATAATATTCATACCTTGGTTTGACAACATAAGTGAGGTTCCCATGGGTTCTCCATTAAACCGAGTGGCCACTTGAACATTCTGTTGTACTTTAGGTTGAAAATGCCGGATAATGTCTTCTCCGCTAATGACGCGATAGTTTTGTTTTACCAACAAAAGAGAGGGGACATTCTGTATATTTGGTGGCATGATAACACGCTGCCCATTTTCTAAAGAAATATAAATCTGATTATTGTTCGTGTCACGAGTACGTTTGTCGATACATATAAAATTCAATTGATTTGCTAAATTACCTTTGACTAAATATTGTAATACTTTTTGACTATGTTTGCAATAATTACTATAATACAAAGTATCCATAGGAAATTTGTATTATAGATAGAATAGTTGGATTGCGGTTTTAACGCCAAGTCCCCTAAAGAGAGCCGCTGCAGATGGAATACATAATCCGCATAATGAAGTAAATGCCGAATCCCCAGATTAACACAGAAATGCTAGCGAAGTGTACAATCGCCGGAAGTTTATGGGTGAAAGCCTTGTACAAATAAACAAAAAGGTTAATGACTAAAACAATAAAAAACCATATTTCAAGAGCGTAAAAGAGAAAGCAGTATTTTTTGCCAACGGGACCGAAAAGCGTCTGTTCAATGGAAGCCATTATATATTAGAGAAAGATTTTATTACACCTTTTATTATTTATATTTTTGGATATTTTCCATAGAGACAAATTGGCTAAACCAGATGGGTCGCTGGTTTTTGGAAAAATGAACACTAAAAATCATAAAAATAAATACTATAGTAGGACGCAGTTATTATATTACATTGTAATCTTTACACATTTACGCCATTGCACATTGAAAATGCGCAATCAGTATCACCTCGCTCACTCATAACTGCCCACGAAGTTGGCGTTTTGAATGTGCAAAGGTGTAAAGATTATAAACCACCTTCCGTGATTTAGGGGAAA
>VFLE01000191.1 GCA_009885205.1 Candidatus Shapirobacteria bacterium
TTCAAAATGTTGTTTAACATGATTATATAATAAATAAGGGTTATTATTTCCTGTTCTCATAAATTTTCTAATCGCTTGTAATTTTTCATTTAATTCATTATCAAATCTATAAGACTTCAAATATTTGACATATTGAACATTTTCATAAATAGATGGATTAAATATATTTTTACTTATTGAAGCTTGATAATAAAAGCCGTCTTCATCAATATCACCAATCAAAAATATAAAACACCGCCCATTATCTTGATTAATTACTGTTTCAACAGTATTTTTATTATTTAATGTTAATTCGTCTAATACTTTATATTTAGAGTAGTCTGTATTATATTGTTCAACTTTAGCCCCGTTCATTTCTCCCGTTAATTTTGGTAAGCTTAAACCAATAACACCCTTATCTTTAAATTCGTCCGCCTTATCTTGTATAAGCTCCCAACAGTTAGAAGAATATAATATTTTATTTTTCATGAATACACCACTATTTAAAATATATGATTTACCACTGCCACCAGCCCCACCGCTAAAAATAACTTTTTTCGTGATGTGTTCGCCGTTTGGTAATGGTGATAAATCAAAATTATCATTTTGTTTCTCTTCTGGTTCTTCTTCATCTCTTGCTACATTTTCTAAACCAAAATCAAAATCATATTTATTGATACATTTTTTTATTTTTTCTTGAGGTACAAAGTATTTAATATAATATGATAATGAATATTCATTTTTTAACATGTTTTCAATATTTGATTTTACGGGTTCTTTAAATAGTTCCTTGTAAGTATCAACAATTTTAAAATCTGCATCTTTTTTATATACTATACTATCAACTTTAACCCCGAAAATATCCGATGATTTCATTTGTAAAAGTTGCTTTAAAATAATTGTTTGAACGTTTGCTTTAATGCTATATGCTATATGTTTTAAACTTGTAGCATCAACAGGTTCAACAATTTTAAAAATATCTTCAAATTGATAGATGTAATCACTGTCTAAAGTTTTGTAAAAATCTTTATCTTGGTCTAATGCCTTAATATTTGTTGTAGTTGTAAAATTATCAATACCTAAAATACCGACTGCTTTAGAATATGCTTTTACACCTTTCGGGCTCGCCCTGCGTGGATTCTGTGAATCCTGAGAACTTTTTAAAGTTTCATCAGCTTGTATTTCTTCCGCCGTTTCCGCCGTGTATAAATTACCGTTAATAACGGTCTTTAAAAATTCATTATTAAATTTAATATCAA
>VFLE01000163.1 GCA_009885205.1 Candidatus Shapirobacteria bacterium
ACTCCTTTAAGGGAACCAAGGTTCCCTTAAGATCCCTCCTTTTCAAGGGTTAAGGGTTAAGGGAACCAAGGTTCCCTTAAGATCCCTCCTTATCACAAGGGTTAGGGGGAACTGCGTCATCAGAATTCGCTTCGCGAATTCCAGACTCTTTTAGGGGGAACCAATATTTTCTTTATGCGTAAAACCATAAAGAAAATGTTTCGACAATTAGTATATTATTTATTTATGGAAAAAGTATTTGTTTTAGCAATCTTAGTTACCGTTCTTTTCTGCATTTCGAAATTTGTAGAATCGAGATATTTAAACGACGACGATAAACCCATAAAAGAAATTGTTCGTGACGCGTTAATCGTCTTGGTATGTTCCATGACCGGTGCGTTTATTTTGTTCAACGCCCAAGATTACATTTCGGATTTTTTCAATGTGGTTACCGAAACAAAAGTATTAAATAGTGCAAGCACCCAAATATTTACGGATGCACCTGGATTTTAATTTTTGAAAATTTAAAAAATATTGTTAATATCAAATCAGCTGGAGCAATCGAAATCACCAAAAACTAAAAATATTCCGGGATTTTATCCAAATCCATCATCACATTTTCGCACACTTTTTTCGTTAAAAATTGTTTGAAAAAGGGGAATTCCAATTGTAGTTCCGGGGTGTGTTTATGCACTGTGCGCGCAATCATTTTGTATAATTTGAAATTCGGATATCTCTCCTCCCCGTTTTTCTTATACAGTACATTCTTTTCGTTGTCGTCCAAACACCACCGATGTATTGTTTTTTGTAATTCGTTCATCTTGGACACCGGTAGTTCTTCATCCATCAAAAAATCAAAAATAGACGACCCCAGTCGACATAAATCAAAGCTATAATTTGGATCCAATCTGGGTTTGTTATTATTGAGAAACGGCTCCATATTATATTGCGTAACCGCATCTCCCCCTGGACCAAAACTATCGCTGCAAAATTGCTTGTCTTGGAATTTATATATTGCGCGTCCAAAATCAATCAATTTGAATATTTTTCCATATGTCGGAACACGATACGTTTTTCCCGCATATCGATATGTCAAAAATTCGATCTCCGTTTTTACCCACATAATATTGTTGGTGTGCAAATCGTTATGTGTAAAACGAAACGTTTTTTGAAAGAGCAAAAGAGTCATTATGACTTGAAAGAGTGCGGAAGCCCCCGTTTTTTCATCGATCCGTTTTTTCACAAACAATTCGTCCAAGGTTCCCTCGCACTTTTCCAAACATATCATTTGAATGGGGAAATTTCGTATATAGCCATACATTTCGTCGTCTTCGTCATCCTCATCCTCATCCTCATCCTCATCCTCATCATCGGTTTCCCATTTCTCGTTTGAGTCTGATGTGTCGGATTCCTCACTCGTATAATTGGGCTCGCTCGAAGAGTCCGATCCGTCATGGTCCTCGTCAAAAGATCCAGACTTGTTATTTTCATAAACCGGTTCCAATATAATATCGTTTCCCGTGACATCTTCAATCTCGTCCTGTGATAAATCGATCGTCTCGAATAGCGAAAGGGAAATATTGCTTTTTTCGGAAATCACTAATTTCCGTTTATTTCCGCGAGACCCAGCAATTTGCGAAAAATCGTTCGATTCATCGCCTTCCGAATCTCCCATTTCCACATAGAATCGTTTTCCTATATTTTCGTTGAAAAAATCAGAGTTTCGCAAATAATCCACATCGTCCGTTATACATAATTTAAAATGATCTTGTATTCCCAAATACGAACCAAAAAAATCAATCCCGTGCAAAAAACTATGATGATGTAACATACGACTTGTTAAATAACTAAAGAAACAATCGACGTAGGATGTGTTGTTATGCGACAACAATTTTGAATGTGTCAAACTGTCCTTGGATAAAAGAGTCGGTAGATTTGTGAGCTTCTGGTTTTCCGATTCGTATTTTCCGGTCATATAACGGACAGGGTCCAAGAGAGGAGAATATTTTATAAAAACCGGTTTTTCGCAGGCATTGTTTTGGGCATCGACCACCGTAGTCATGTTTTTCATATGATATGTGTGATTCAATGCGATTTTGTCGCAATTTTCGGGTTTCAATTCGAAAAAAATCCCGTATACTGGGTTATATAGTTGTAGTTTGGAAATGCAAAATGGGTTGTATGAGATATCTTTTGAATAAGCTTGAATAAAAGACGTATCGGTCGTTTTTTCTAAAGAATCCAAATCAATCATCTTGGGTTTTCCGTCTTTTTCATCTTTTCCTTGGCCATATTTGCAATAATGAATTTTGAAAGGGGGGTCAGTTTTTAAAACTTTAGGCGACATATCTAAATATAATGTCACCAAGAATAAAAACCGGGAATTTAACTTTATTGGTATAGTAAATCGTTTGATCTTCCTAAAAATTAATGTTTACGTATAATAGTCATCGACCCACTCTCATCTAACATGACGTTGGAAATGAAAAAATTTGATATGCGATGGATTACCTTTAAACCGGATGAAAATAAGGGGCCGGTTATTGTCATGATTGGGCGTCGTGATACCGGCAAATCGTTCTTGGTCAGAGACCTCTTGTATCATCATCAGGATATTCCGATTGGGACAGTTATTTCCGGGACAGAGGCCGGAAACGGGTTTTATGCGAGTCATGTTCCCAAACTGTTTATTCATGAAGAATACAATACGGTTTTAATCGAAAACATTTTGCGTAGACAAAAGACGGTTTTGAAACAGATGAACAAAGAGATGGAAATGTATCGGAGAACAACGATCGATCCCCGAACATTTGTCATTTTGGATGATTGTTTGTACGATCAAACATGGACTCGCGATAAAATGATGCGACTTCTCTTTATGAACGGGAGACATTGGAAGGTCATGCTTATCATCACAATGCAATATCCCTTGGGCATTCCGCCCAACCTGAGAACCAACATAGATTATGTTTTTATTTTGCGAGAACCTTACCTTACCAATCGAAAAAGGATTTGGGAGAATTACGCGTCTATGTTTCCGACATTGGAGTCATTTTGCTCTGTAATGGACCAAACTACGGAGAATTTCGAATGCTTGGTGATAAATAACAATGCCAAATCGAATAAATTGCATGATCAGATATTTTGGTACAAAGCCGAAACGCGACCCGATTTCAAATTGGGATCAAAAGAATTTTGGGACATTTCCAAGGGAATGGGGTCGGATGACGAAGATGAAG
>VFLE01000166.1 GCA_009885205.1 Candidatus Shapirobacteria bacterium
GAAAATCAACCGACAGTGAAGAAAGACAAATAAAAAGTATTGGCGATCAGATTGCTGAGCTAAAAGAATTTGCCACAATCCAAAAAATTGAAATCGTTGCCTCGTTTACCGAGGCAAAAACTGCCAAGAAACCCGGAAGGATTGTTTTTAATCAGATGATTGAAAGAATGGAGAAAGGAGAAGCCCAGGGTATTTTGGCTTGGCACCCTGATAGATTGGCAAGGAATTCAATTGATGGCGGAAAAATCATTTATTTATTGGACACGGGAAAAATTCTTGATTTAAAGTTTCCCACTTTTTGGTTTGACTCAACCCCACAAGGGAAATTCATGCTAAATATTGCATTTGGTCAGAGCAAATATTATGTTGATAATTTAAGCGAAAATATCCGGCGAGGAATCAGACAAAAGCTAAAGAATGGACTATGGCCGTCTTTTGCCCCGATAGGTTATGTCAATAATCGGAAGACAAAGGGAATAGATGTAAACACCATCGAGGCTCCGATAATCAGAAAAGCATTTGAAATGTATTCATCGGGAGATTGTACCCTCAAAGGTATCGCCGGATTTTTCGCTAAGTCAAACCTTAAAAGTTATCAAGATAAAACTTTATCTGAATCTCGTGTCCAATTCATGTTGCAAAATCCGATTTATTATGGACTGATTCGATTTAACGGTGAATTGTATAAAGGAGTTCATGAGCCAATTATTTCTAAGAAACTTTTTGATTTGGTACAGGAAGTTATGAGTAACCGAGGCAAGAAACAAAGACAACGGAAACACGAGTTTATTTTTTCGGGACTAATGAAATGTGGTGGCTGTGGTTGTCTGATAACCGCTGAAACACAAAAAGGCCACAATTATTATCGCTGTACTAAAAAGAAAGGTAATTGTCCCGAAAAATATTTACGAGAGGAAAAATTGATTGACCAAATCAAAAATAAGATTCAAAAAGTTTCTTTAACTAAAGAATGGGTAAAAAAGATGATTGTAGAGTTGGACAAAGAAACCAATCAGGCAAACAATCAATCCCAGCCATTGATTCAAAATCTTTTAACCCAAAAAACGGAAATCAATCGAAAGCTTGATGACCTGCTTAATTTCCGACTCGATAATTTGATTGATAATCAACAATATCTAACCAAAAAAAATTTGTTTATCAATGAACAAACGGGGATCGAGCAGGATTTAAAAGATTTTGAATCAAAAGGAAATAATTGGCTCGAACTCATGAAAGAAATGATTTTATCCGCCAGTCAAGCCAAAATATTAATCAAGAAAAACAATCCTTATGAATTTAGGAGTTTCTTAAAAAATATCGGCTCGAACTTCGTTTTAAAAGATAAAAATTTCGGATTTCAGGGCAATATCGGCTGGCGAATTTTGCTAAATTCGCCCCCATTTTCTGGTTGGCGGAGAGTACAGGGGTCGAACCTGTTAGTGATTGCTCACACGAGTTTTCAAGACTCGCGCATTACCGTCCTGCCCACTCTCCATAAATATTTATTGAGGAATTATAACAAAAATAGGCTATTTAGACTGATTTTGTAATAATATTTTTGTTACAATATCGATACTGCACTGGACCTGCCTGCCGGCAGGCAGGTAGCTCAGTTGGCAATTTGCCTGGATAGCTCAGTTGGTAGAGCATCCCCTTGGTAAGGGGAAGGTCATGGATTCGAATTCCATTCCAGGCTCATTCTAGCGTCTTTTCTGAAGTATCAATGTCCACTTTAGTGCTTTTTTCAGGTGTATCTTCGTTAACTATTATTTTGATTTTCCGTTTTTCTAGATAGTCGAATGAGCGTTTGAGTTCTTTAATTATATTAGGATGAAGATAATCTTGTTTGTTATCCTTTAACTATTCTATTTTCATTTTTAAATAATCGACTATTTCTCTATCTGTTAAGAAATCAATTCTCGGTATATCACGTGAACTGTTTCTTTCGTAAATCTTAGGCATTGTGTCAGTTCCATTTTTTATGTGATCATTTCCTGTCATTTCAAAATAACATTTGTATGGTGGTTGTGTTATTTCTTTTATTTCTTCTGCCATGCTTTATTTTATATTATTTCCAACACAATAGTGACCCAATAAAGGTGGTTTCGTGGAGGGAGTTATTTGGGGAATAGAAAACTGAGGCGGAGCCGCCGTCGAGGGTTAAAATTTGGGTAAAATTGGCTATTTGTTGAATTTCTGGTTTTAAAAAAAATTCGGGTATTTGGTTTAAAGTGGGCCCGGAAATAAAAGAGTCGGGGGTAAAAATGGAAAATATAAAAAAATTATTTTGCGAATCTTTGGCGATAACATGGCGACGGGCGGTTTTTTGATTATAATCAATCTGATTTGGTGAACTTAAATCAAAAAATGGACCAGTTTGCATGATAAATTTTGAATCAATATCTGTTTTTTGACTTATGTCTAGAAAATTATTTTGGTCTAAATATAAATAACCATTAAAAATATGGCTGTTTATTTTTTTATTTAATAATTTGTGGTCATTAACAAAAAGCCCCAGCGGTTTTTTGTTTTCTTGATATAGACCGCCGTTGATGGCATATTTACAGTTATTTTCTTTGATTAAATTTTGACTATCTTTGGGGTTTTGAAAATTGGGAATAACTATAAATTGATCTTGCTGATTAATTTGATAAAAATAATAATAAGGTTTTGGACTGGGGGTAGGGATAGTAGAAGTGACGGTGGAGGTGGGGAATAATAAAGATAATATAAAAGCAATTAATTGTTTCGTTACTCATTTTAGCAAATAAATGCTTGCTAAAAGTGCAAACTACTACTAAAATACTGTGAGTATGCTTAAAATAAAAAATTTGCTGGTAAAGGTTGGAGAAAAAGTCATTTTAAATGGAATTGATTTGACGGTTAAATCGGGGGAAGTAGTGGCGGTAATGGGACCGAATGGTTCGGGAAAGTCGACACTAGCTTATGCTATCGCGGGACATCCAAAATACCAAACTTCAAATAAAAAAGAAAAAAATAATTGGATAATTAAAATTGATGGAGAGAGGATTGATGATATAAGTCCTGACTTGCGGGCAAAAGAGGGATTATTTTTGGCAAATCAGTACCCAGTGGCGATTTTTGGACTGACAGTGAATAGTTTTTTGTGGCAGATGTACAAAAAAAACAGGATTGCCGCGTCGAAGACTCCTCGCAATGACGCAATGAGTCTGGTGGAGTTTAGGAAATATGTAGAAGAACTGACAAATAGCTTAAATTTAAATTTGGATTTGTTAAAAAGATCATTAAATGATGGGTTTTCGGGGGGAGAAAAAAAGAAATTAGAAATTTTGCAACTGTTGGTATTTTGTCCTAAATATGTAATTTTGGATGAAATTGACTCGGGTTTGGATGTCGATGCCTTAAAAGTTATCGCTCAAACTGTGGCTAAAGTGGCCAAAGAAAAAAAAATGGGGGTATTGGTAATTACTCATTACAACCGGATTTTAAAATATTTAAAGGCTGATAGGGTGATAGTTTTAGAAAAGGGAAAAATTGTAAAATCTGGTACCGGTAAATTGGCAGAAGAGATAGAGGTTTCGGGATACAAAAATAATGACTAGATTTGCGCCGGTAAAAGTTGATAATAAAGAAAAAGAAGTGATAGGGGAATATAAATATGGATTTTCCATGCCAGAGGATAATGTGTTTAAGGCAGAAAGAGGGTTGTCAGAAGAGGTGGTACAGATTATTTCAAAAATCAAAAAAGAGCCAGAGTGGATGTTGAAAAATAGATTGGCGGCTTTTGAAAAATTTGGGGAGATGCCAATGCCAAGTTGGGGAGCTGATTTGTCAGGAATTAATTTTGCCAATATATTTTACTATGTTAAAGCTAGTCAAAAAATGGAAAAAAGTTGGGATGATGTGCCAGCTGACATAAAAACAACCTATGATCGGTTAGGTATTCCTGAGGCGGAAAAGCAATATCTTGGGGGTGTAAAAGCCCAGTATGAATCAGAGGTGGTTTATGGATCGTTGATGAAAAAATATTCTGATTTGGGAATTATATTTTGTGGCATGGACGAGGCGCTAAAAAAATATCCGGAAATGGTAAAAAAATATTTTGGAACATTAATACCGATGGGTGATAATAAATTTGCGGCTTTAAATACGGCGGTATGGTCGGGTGGTTCGTTTATTTATGTACCAAAAGGGGTAAAAGTAGACATGCCACTGCAGGCTTATTTTAGGATAAACAGCGCTAACATGGGTCAATTTGAGCGAACACTAATGATTATTGATGAAGGAGCGTTTGTACATTACGTAGAGGGGTGTACCGCGCCGATTTATTCGACTGATTCCTTACACTCGGCAGTAGTAGAAATTTTTGTTAAAAAAGGAGCCCGGTGCCGTTATACGACCATTCAAAATTGGTCGACTAATGTTTATAACTTGGTAACCAAAAGGGCTAGAGTTGAAGAAGATGGAGTGATGGAGTGGATTGATGGAAATTTGGGGAGCAAGGTGACGATGAAATACCCGTCAGTGGTGTTGGTGGGCAAGCGGGCTCATGGAGAAATTTTGTCAGTGGCAGTGGCAGGCAAGGGACAGCATCAAGATGCGGGTGGTAAATGTATTCATTTGGCACCGGAAACGACCTCTCGAATTATTTCTAAATCAATTTCTTTAAAAGGTGGACAGGCTAGTTATCGGGGGTTGGTGCAAATGAATTTAGGAGCTAAAAAATCACGAAGTAAGGTAGTCTGTGATGCTTTGATTTTGGATAAAAAATCAAGAAGCGATACCTATCCGGTTAACAAAATTAATGAAAGCGAGGTGACTTTAGAACATGAGGCAACGGTGTCAAAAATTGGTGAGGAACAATTGTTTTATTTGATGTCACGAGGTTTTGATGAACATGAAGCCGAGGCGATGATTGTCAATGGTTTTATTGAGCCAATTGTCAAAGAATTGCCGATGGAATATAGTGTGGAATTAAATAGATTAATTAATTTACAAATGGAAGGATCGGTGGGGTAATAATGACAAAATTAATTAAATATTTAGTAAAAAAGGGTGAGAGTGTGGTGTGGGATGAGGTGATTGTTTATGATAAAAAACATTTGACGGGGGAGACAGAGATTAGAGCGGTAGTGGAAGATGGGGGAAA
>VFLE01000066.1 GCA_009885205.1 Candidatus Shapirobacteria bacterium
ACCCATACAAGTTAAACGACAAACAAAAGAGCCTGATTAAAACTAACCAGTCTATCTGGGATGTAGTTAACTCAATGACTTATTTAGGTTCCAATAACTCAGGAATAGAGTTAGCAGATAAGTGGGAGCTTAAGACACACGCAGGAAGCTTATTCGCTAAAGGTGTAAACGAAGGTTACGATCTTCAATTCGCTCAGTACGCGCAATTATAAGTTGGTTTGACGACTACTAAAGGGAGCTTAACGGCTCCCTTTTTTGTGCTCTATGTTTTACTCCGTAGTCCCACTAGTCGGGGTCTCTGGCTATCGCGCGTCGTCGTGCACCCGGGTGTATCGTGTACCCGTACACGGGAGATCTCTCGGGTCTCTGGTTTCCCTGCCCGCCGAGACTTCTAGACGCACCTGCTGCCATGGCCCCCAAGGCTCAATCTAGAGAGGCATAGTTTCCCATGGCGAGGCGTACATATACTCCATATGGTTTCTACTATATAACAAGAAAGGGTCCCGCTAAAGGACCCCAATACGACTGATGCCGTGTAATATTAAAAGTCTGATAAGAGATCGTCGAGTGACCAGCCTGGATCTAGTCTATCTGCTATCTCGTTAGAGACCAATAAGACCTCTAGGTTAGGATCTTCCTCCTTCATCTTAGTCAGGAAAGCGAGCTAGGCTCCAGTCTCTGCTCTCTCCTATAAATTAGTTAAATGATTTCATAATTATATTTATCTTACATCAGGTCAGATAAGTCTCTCTTAGTTGGCTCTTCTGGCTTATCATCCCAGTTAGGAGTAATTTTGCCAGGATGTTCACGCTTCTCCCTCTTTTTAGGTTTCGGCAAGACATCAGCACCAAGCTTATCTAGTCGATCTACTCCTGCTTTAAGTAGTAGATTCGTGAGATCCCTCTCCTGTTCTAGTTGATACTCTGGCACGGTAATAGCACTGTTGATTACTACTACTTCTACTCCATAATACTTGAACCATGCAGGAAAGATCTCCCAACCAACTCTAGCCAGCCTGTCCGGGGTCTCTACTATAATTACTGACACCTTCTTCTTGATCACGTCCTGGATCAGCTCATGCAGGCCGGGTCTCCAGTCTAGAGAAAAGTCAGTAGCTGGAGCCCAGTCGTCGTAGAGCTTTTCTAGAGAGATACCTCGCTGTGCACACCAGCTTCTGATTAGCTGCTGCTGTTGGAGCATGAGTCTTCGGTCGGACTCCGTAGTCCCGGCTACTCTACAATAGGCTACCGCCCAGTTATCCCTAACTAGTCTCTTACCTAGTAGGGCATAGACGTCGTCGTCCCAGTACATCTTACGGCCTTTGGCATCTTCGTTATGTCTGATTCTGCCTTTCTTTGACCATGCCTTTAAAGTGTTATAGCTACAGCTGAGCACCTCCATTGCCTCCTTTGCCCACATAATCTTTAGTTTTTTAGTTATTTATCCCGAAAAGGACTATCAGTTTTTGGGGCAGGTTGCCAGTAGATACCCTTTCGCATCGCACTGATAGCTAAAGTTGATAGTTCTGGAGATTCCCGTATGGGACTCAGTAGTAAACGTAGGTTGCCCTTGCGGCATGACGTCGCATTAAAGGG
>VFLE01000005.1 GCA_009885205.1 Candidatus Shapirobacteria bacterium
AACTGGGCTTTTTTTATTAAGTGAGAGAAATGAAAAAAGAACAAAGATTAACCAGCTTACCAGAACAAATGGTTACTGACCTGAATAAGTTAGGTTTGACAAAAAGTCAGACAAACTCTGCCATAAAGTTTTTAGACCTACTTAAAAGCAAAAGCTTTCGTAACAACAGGAGTTATGATGCAGGCATTCAATTGCCAAATACATACTTAACAAAAGTTTTTAATAACCATTTATATGAGTGGTTAAACCCATTGAAGGAGTCAGGAGTAATTCAAGTATTAAGTAATCAAGAAGGGGTAGAACTTTACTCTAAGAAGTTAGGTATACCTAAAACCTATAACATCAATCCTAGCTACTTCTCAACCCAATCCAATATACAATATCAACTAATTCCATATAAGTACCCCCGTTTTGAAGAAAGTGAACAAAACCAGGTCTTTCAGAGCTACAAAGAGATTGTATCAGATGACCTTAAATCTTTGTCTTTTGACTTTAAAAAATTAAAAGAAATAGCAATAAAAAAAATAGATTCAATTAACATTAGTTCTTTTAAAACTGGAGAAACAATTGAAAATAGATTTTTCCAGGTTACAATTAAAAAAGAAAAACAATTTACTTATTGGATGACAAAAGAAAATGCTCTTAGAATTGCACAGGAGGATGGTTTAATGCTTATTCAGGACCAGAAGAGGTTCTTTATCACAAATCCAGAAGAGTTCGTTACGATGAAGAAGAATGTGTTTAGAGATGCCTACCTTGGTTCTATAGATAAAATAGAGAAAGGATACTGGTATGCTGACCGTAACACAACAAATAACCGCCTTGACTCTAACATAACAAATCTTTGTTCTAACTTAACTGAAGAGATTATCAAATCAAATGACCTGGTTCAATTTGACCTAGCCAATTCACAATTTGCCATTTTAAGTTATTTATTAAACCAAAAAGAAGAAATATCCACTAAAGAAGATTTCAGGCTGTTTAAAGAGTTTGCGGAGTCAGGTGAGCTATACACTAAAATACAAGAAGAACTTGGCTTAGACTCAAGAAAAGAAGCCAAGATAATGTTGTTTGAGCTTTTATTCTCATCTGAGAAGAATAATTCAAAAAACAAAAAGAAAATAGCCCACTTATTTCCGAGTGTTGTATCCTGGATTGATGACTACAAAAGAAATAATGGATATGAGCAGTTTGCTATTTGGTTGCAAAAGGAGGAATCTAAGATGTTTATTGATGACATCTATCTAACTCTAAAAGAAAAAGGTTTATTCTGTCTAACAAAGCACGATTCGATAATTATAAGGAAAGAAAACGAGGAAGAAGTTGAGACCTTCCTAAAAGAATATTTTGATTCAATAAATTTTAATGCTAAACTTGTTAAATAAACTTTTTTTTCGTATATTTATAGTAGAGGTTCCAAGTTCATCCTGCTTAAACTCATTAGCAAAAACTTGGTTTTAATTGTTGTTGGTTTAATATCCAACCAGAAAGCCAGGCGTAAGGTACCTGGCTTTCTTTTTTATATATACCTAAACCGTTTTAGAAATAAAGTTATTCACACTAAACCGCTTTAGTATAAAATATATTTGGTATTTACCAATATATGTAATACTTTTACATATATATTTAAAACAAACATTATGACAACAACAATCGAAAAACAAAACGTTCACCAGGGTGTGGTAGCAGAAATTAAGGAAACAAGCTCAAAATTTGGCCATAGCTGGCTTATTAAGATGGACCACGGTGCAAACTATTACTTCAGTGCTAAAACGCCTGATATGGCACCTAAAATGTTTGAGATAGGAAAGAAAGCTGCATTCACAGCTAAGCAAAAAACAAGTGCAAGTGGTAATACCTATTTTGTAATTGAAAATGTATTCTATACCTTCTAATAAAAAAGTTATTCACACCTGTTGGGTTTATAAAATTTACCTATATTTATAAATATGAAAACAAAACTTAAAAAAGAATTTGGTGATAATGTAGCCAAAACCATCATAGAGATGCAGAAGGCATTAAATAAACAAGGAGCTCAACAAACAATTAAATTAATTAAGGACAAAAAAGATGGAAAATAAACACGAAGAATGGTGCAGAGCAGTTTCAAAACGCATCGCAAAGATTGACATATATACAGGTAAAACTCTTGAAGAGTTTGGGAGCATCTATTCTGCAGCAATTGCCCTTGGCAATGCAAAATATGTAAGCAATCTAAGCAAGGCTATAAATGGGAAATTAAAGACCTGCTATGGTTTTATGTGGATAAAACTGTAACTTTTTTTAAAAACAATCGTATAAATAAATAAACCAAATAAAAAACAATTATGAAAAAATCAATCTTAATTATGACAATCGCAGTAGCAACAATGTTTGCAAGCTGTCAAAGCAAAGTAGAAAAAGCTGCTGAGCAATTTAAAAAACTTGAAAAAGAAAAGGTAGGTGCAACAATGCAAGAAGAGATGTATATCTCACAAAAGCAAATATTGATTCTACAAGAGTTAACGCCTGAAGAAGGACGAGAAGTCGGAAAGCTTGTTAAATAAAATGAAAAACCCACCTGATAGCGATTACGGTGGGTTTTTCTTTTGTTATCAGTCCTAAGCGATAATATGTTAAAATTCTCTAAGCAACGTATAGGTGAAATCTTTTAATCCAGATGCCTCGCATCTCTTAATTAAGTAATCAAATTGTTTTGGGTCATTAAGCACCTGGCATCCAGCCGACCACTTATCAATAATTAAACTCATAAGTAAAGGATTTGCCCTATGTATATTTATTCCAAATAGCCCATTATCAATTAATGCAGTTTCTTCAGCAAATCCGTTCTTATTTGAGTCACGGTAAACAACAACTGATTTTCTTTGACATAAAGCCTTGTACTTACCTTGGTGAAGCGCAAGCTTATATGCATCCAAATATTGATTTGGCTTAAGCAGAGCGGCTCCTTTTGGGTTTAAAAGATTTTGTAGCCAGTATGTGCCAGGATTTGTCGTACAAGAAAACCAACTGATTGTATCATCTTCAATAAGACAAATTGCATCGTCAAATTTATTTGGAACGTTTGCATTTGAACGTATACCAATAATATGAAACTTTGACCACTCATATCCAAGTCTGTTAAATTCAGCCTTAAGCTCTTCAGTACTATACTTCTTCATCTGTTGTTCCACCTTTAATTTTTGTAAAAATTCCCCCACAAGCTATTACTGCAGTAAGAACAAGTTTTGGCCACTCCTTTTTTATATCGAAGTTAACCCAGTCGATTAATACCCAAGCTGAGCTTATTGCAACTGCGACACCAATAATTGTAGATAAACTTGAACGGTTTAGTTTTCCTTTTTTGTTATTTTTTTCCATATTCTTTTAACTAGTATTGTTACTAAAAATGAAGTAATTGCACCTGTCATAGCAAGCAAGATTGTTGAGACAAATGAAGACCCTTCTGGGATGCTTGATGCTGATAGTACAGTTCCTCCTATTGTAGATGCAATTTCTGCAGTGTGATAATTGTTGTTATGTATCATTGTTTGTTTGTTTTTTGAGATGGTGACAAGATTCGAACTTGCATTTAATTGTGTTGCGCACAAGTGGCTCACCGTTCGACCCACACCATCGTATTCGTTTAATTAAAAACGAAAAGGAGTTGTAAAACCATAACCCTTATAACAGTCAGGTCCTCTATTTGCACCTGGAATTAATATACCACCAAAGTATTGAGCATTATCTGGGCTCATTCCATCACCATTTGCAAGACTCTGAGAATACTCTGGGAATAAAGTTGCATTTGCACATAGATAATCAATCATTCTTTGACCATAAAACTGAGCAGTTTGCAAGATATTATCTCTTACATATGCAAGTTCATTAAGGTCTGCAGGTGTTGAGTCTGGAGAAGATTGTTTGCTTATTGCTTTGTTTCTAAATTTATAATTGAAGAACGGAACTGACTCATAAGTTGAATAATGCATAAGTGTAGGTATGATATATTCATTCATAAGAGTTAAATAATCTCCTGTCACAGTATTGCCCGTCACCTTATTCTTCATCTCTAAATAAAGATTAGAGCCAATAATTGGCTGTATATATTTATCTTGAGCAACCAAGATTATTGGCTGCAATATTTGCCCATCAACATTGTCGTTGATGATTGTGTTATCACGCAAATATTGTGCAGTGATAAAAAGTGTATTTGATTGACCTGGCATAGTTGTAAGTTTTTATTTTATTTTAAGACCCAAAATTTTATCGCAATCTTCAGCGCTATATCCATAGATTAATTGAAGCATTGCATTTGCTGAATCGTGTTCCATAATCCCCTGAACAACTGCTTGCTTGATGCTGATGATACCTTGTACACCACCAACAGTTCCTTTAAGACGAGCTTTAGATTCTTTGTCAAGCAAATCATCATCACTCATTTGTTCTGTAGTTGCAATAGCTGGACTAATAGGCTCTGACTTGAACATTTGATATTCCTGCAATTCAAAAGTTTGTGGCAAGCTATTAATTGAAGCTAGTTTATTGAACGTTCTATTTATTACTATCTGTAAAGGCTCGATTACTGTTACTTGAAGAGTTTCCAATTGTTCAATTAATTCTTGTTTACTTCCAAGTTTACCAGCAGTTTCAATACCCGCAATCGCAGATGTGAAATTGTGAGCCCTCATTATGTTATTATTTATTTGCTCACCAAGGTCCTTGAACTTTTGGTCTGAATCGTTTAATTGGATTGGAATAAACTCTGGTGCTTTTTCGGCAGACTCAGCGAAAACCATAATAAAGTCACCTGCGTTTTCTGCACCTGAGTAACGGTTCTTAACTTCATTATAAATCTTATCACGCTCTTCAGCTGGAGGAATACCCATCTTGTTTACGATAACCATCCCTGGCATTAGACCGTTTTGAACTTGTTTAAGATGGAATGTAGATATCTCCCAATCAAGCTTAATCCAATTTAAAGAAGATTGATATGTAGGAATAGAATAGTATTCCATTCCTGGTGAATAAATTTTAACTTGAAGCAATTGAGATGGGAATTCTTTTGATTTCTTTGCATCGAAAGCCTCAATCTTCTCTGGTTTATTTTCTTGTTTTCTCCACTTTGACCAGTTTTTTGAAACAAAGAAACATTCAACAGAAGTAGTCTCTTCATAAGGTTTTCCAACTCTTACTTTTTCAAACGGAACGTGCTCTATTTGAGCAATTTTATCTCCAGTTTTATTCCAAATTACATTTAAGTAATATCCACCAAATAAAACTTCATCAAAAGCCAATTTATAAGCAATCTCATCAAGGTTTTCTTTTGAAAATTGATTAGACATAAATTCTTTTAGCTCAGGAACCTCTTTGAAACCTCTACCTGCAATCATTTGTACTTTACGGTTTATGATTGCAGTATGAAGAGATGATGCATTCTGATAAAGACGAATAAGTTCTTGTGGATAATCGTTGTTTAATCCAAAAGAAATCCACTCATTTGTTCCAAAGTATTCATCAACTTTTGGTGTTCCAATTTCTTGACGACCAAATGTCATAAAGTTAAAATTGCTTCCTATTAATTCTTTTTTTTCCATAATTTAATTTTTAAGGCTGATAATAATACCAAGTAGCAGTACCACCTGTATAACTATTTGTAATGTTTGATAAGCTTGAACCAGTTACAGTAACATAACCTTGTTCAATTATTCCTCCTGTAGTTCCAGTTAAACTTAAGTTTGTTTGTCCAGTCATATTATAAACTTCGTAGGTCCACTTTCCTTGTGGATT
>VFLE01000019.1 GCA_009885205.1 Candidatus Shapirobacteria bacterium
GAAAACTTTAATTTAAAAAATAATAGTATTTCCAATATCTCTCTCAATCTTAGTGCCAAGCTTGGCATATATACGGAAGACCCTGCTGGTTCTTGGGCTGCTCTAAAAGATTTTGTCATGGTTCGTATTTCTAATGGTGTTGGAACCACTCTAACTGACTGGAAAACACTTGCAAATTTTAGTTCTACTGGTGTAAATTTTGACACTAGTTTGTCTCAGGGCTCGACTCGTCCCTATATATTTGAAACAAAACTTGATTCCAGTGCTACCAACGATGCCTCAGGCAAAGGTTTAACTGGCGTTGATATTGTCTTTACTGGTACTCAAATTTAAAACTGAGTGAAAAAAATTGTTAGTAATTTATTTTTTTGGGGGATAATATTATTACTAACAATTGCCATCTCCCCCAAAGTTTTTGTGGTGGTTTCTGGTTCCATGGAGCCGTCTATCAAAACCGGCTCTCTGGTTTTTACCAAATCAATTGATCCATCTCAAATAAAAGTTGGTGATGTTGTCGCCTTTACCTCACCTTCAAATCCCAAAGAGGCAATTTTACATCGTATTTTTTCTCTAAAACCAACCTCCCCTCTTACTTTTCAAACCAAAGGTGATGTTAACAACTCACCCGATCCTTGGGACTTAATGGCAGTCGGCATTTTAGGTAAACAGGTTTTTATTATTCCTTATATCGGCTATCTCATTGCTTTTATCAAAACTCCTTTCGGTTTTATTTTATTAGTTGTTTTACCAGCTCTTTGGTTTATTGTCTCTCAAATTTTTTATATCAAAACCCAAATTTCTTTATTACCCTTATTATTTTTATTTTTAATTCCCGTTATTTTTTCCCAAAATATTTCTGCCAAATTCACCGGTAAATCAATAGTTTCTGCCGCCTCATTTTCTACTCAAAATTTCTCTCCACCCAATACCCCTAATTTAATTTCTCCATCAAATAATTCATTTTTAAAGTCCAATTCATTTACTGTTTCCTGGTCTGATACTGACGCCAACTATTATATTTATCAGTCGTCAAATAGTAGTGATTTTGCAAACCCTTATACCTCCAGTAATTTAGATAATAATTTTATTGAGGTTTCCGGCACCCCCGATTATATTTATTATTGGCATGTCAAAGCTTGCAATCAGTTCGATTTTTGCTCACCGTGGTCTACTGCTTGGTATTTTACTGTTGACGACACCCCACCAACTTCTACTTTAAACGACATTCCCTATAATACCAACAAAAGTCCTTTTAACTTAATTTATGATTTAGACGATTTTTCTTCAACCGTAAAGCTTTGCTACTCCTATAATCTTGGCACTTATCAATGTCAAGACAATTTTGACTTTACTTTTACAAAGGGCGACGGTACTTATTATTTTTATTCACAGGCCACCGATTTGGCAGGAAATATTGAAGACAAATCCGACTTTACCAATTCCATTATCTACGACACCATCCCTCCTACCACCAATTTAATTATCAATCCTACTACCCCGATTTTTACTGGTCAAAATTTAATTGCTGATATTGGCCCATCTTTTTATTTGGAAAATTATATTCAAAAAATATTATTACCCCACAATTTATCATCAAATTTAACTTTTTCCTTTAAGTATTTTAGTGAAGACACTGTCGAATACAGCAATTTAAGTGTTGGTATTTCTACCGATAAAATAACCAATATTTTAAAATTTGGTGGTAATGGTGATTTTGACTGGCAAACTATCAGTCATTCTTTGCTTCAGTGGGCCGGCCAAACTATTGATATTATTTTTAATTTAACCAAAATCGACCCTTCATTTATTACTACTACTTTGCTCAAAGATATCAACATTTTTCCCCTCGATTTTCGTACTGGTGACACCTCACCTCCAGAATTTCTCGCTACCGATTTAGGGTCAGGGGTTGATATTGCTTCAACTTCAGTCACCAATATTTCTTCCACTGATTTAGCCGGCAATATTGAATCAACTCACTCAATCTCAATTGTGACATTACCCAACATAGTCCTAAATAAAATAAATTCATCAACCATATCTATCTACAATAATACCGATTCTACAGTCGATCTTAACAATTGGATTTTAGATTTGGGTTCTACTTTAATTTTAATAAATACTACTATTCCTTCATTTAATTCTCTAGATTTTTTCTACGATATTGGTACTACTAAAATAAATTTATTAAATAATTCGGGTGAAATTATTGACTCAACCACTTTTCAAAATCTAGGCGATGCTACTTGGCAACGTCAATTCGATGGTTTAGGTCCTTGGATCCGGGTCGACACTACTCCTCAAATTTCTCTACAAAATCGTTTATCTCAATCAAAAATTACTTTGACTATTTCTGGTTTGGGCGATACTTCAATTAATTTAGATTACAGTATTAATTATTTAGCCAACAACATCGAACAACAAATCGCTGGCACAATTTTGCCAAATACTATTGACCAAAATAATTCCATCTCTCGTGATTTTTATTTAGGAACTTGTAGCACTGGAACTTGTTTACCTGCCCAAAACATTGGTTCAACTTTTGTAGTTAATTTCTCTAATTTACCACCGCAAACTTTTGTTATACTATTTTAGTGTTCAAAAAATTTTCTCATTATTTTTTACCTCAACCAGCCAACAATCATCGGGCTCTTTTACTTCAGCCATCATTTTTGGCTTTGTTTATTGCCCTCTATCTTTTAAATCAATCTTTTATCAAATCTTTTACCATTGCTCGTCCCGGAGTTTTGGGTTATTCCTCAGAAATTACCGTTGGTAAGATTTTAGATCAAACCAACAGTGAACGCGCTAAATTAGGTCTGTCGGCGTTGACATATAATTCTACTTTATCTAAATCAGCCGAGAGTAAAGCCGCTGATATGTTTGATAATAATTACTGGGCACATACTTCTCCTCAGGGCAAATCTCCTTGGGATTTTTTTAAAACCGCTGGTTATGAATATTCGGTGGCCGGGGAAAATCTGGCCAAAGATTTTTATGATACCGAAAGTTTAATGAAAGCTTGGATGAATTCACCTACCCATCGGGAAAATATTGTTAATTCCAAATATCAAGAAATTGGTCTTGGGGTTGTCGACGGCATTTTAAATGGAGTCAAAACTACCTTGGTAGTTTCTCATTTTGGTACTCCTCGAAATGGTGTTGTTCTGGCCTCATCTCCCCCTACTGATAATATTTCGGAGGTGACAGTTACCGTTAGCCCTCTCCAAATCAGCAAAGTTTTTGCCATAATTTTGTTTACTTTTATCATTGCTCTTTTATTTATTGATTCCTATATCACTCTCAAAAATAAAAATTCTCGTCTGACTGGTTCCAGTGCTGGCCATATTGGTTTTTTGGCGATTATTTTAATTTTATTAATTTTGACAAAACAGGGGACTATTTTTTAATTTTAAAACATGAAACATATTTTTCACGAAATCAAAAAGCATCCCCAAAATTATGCTGTGGGAATTATTTTAGTACTCTCCATTTCATTCTTATTTTATTTTTACAATGGTCAACCATATGTTCAACGACAGGTTGTTTATTTGGCCTCGGGACTGTATCTTGGCTGGAGCCTGTGGCACCACTATCGCCGTGGTGACATCACCGCTTCGATTATGATGGAATATTTGCTTTTGGCCCTACTTGCTTTGATTGTTGTGTCAACCACGCTTTGATCAAAACAGGATTTCCTGACAATAAAACTTCTGGCACTTTTTTACCCTCATAAATTTCTGGTCGAGTGTATTGAGGATATTCAATATAACCCTCGCTGCTGTGGCTCTCAATTTTTGATGACTCATCTTTGCCCAATACCCCAGGCAATAATCGCGCCACACTATCAACAATTACCATGGCTGGTATTTCCCCACCGGTTAGGACATAATCGCCAATCGATATTTCTTCGTCAACCAGTTCTGACACTCTCTCATCAAATCCCTCATAATGTCCACAAATTATTATTAAATTTTCATATTTTCCCAATCTCTCCGCATCTTTCTGTGTAAACCTCTTCCCTCTTGCGGATGTCAAAATAATTCTACTTTTTTGTTTGAAGTTTGAAGTTTGAAGTTTAGTTATTTCTTTAATAGCCTTATCAATCACGTCAATTCTAATCAACATCCCCACTCCCCCTCCATACGGTCTATCATCCACCGCCCCATAGCTATTCCACGCCCACTGCCGCATATCATGAGTTTTAATTTCAATTAATTTTTTATCACTCGCCCTTTTTATCATGCTCTCCCCAAACACCCCCTCAAACATTTTCGGAAACAAAGTTACAATATCAAATTTCATAATATTGTTGTATTATATGTCATATGCAAGGAATATTAGCAACTTTATTAGATAGCGAAAAGAAATTTAGCATCATTCTTACTGATCATCACAAGCCTTTTGTCCCAGGAACAGATAAACTACTAGCAAGAACAAGGAGAAAAATATCCGATGGACAGAATTCTGATCAAGTAGTTGTCATTGATGGTAATGATTTAATTTACAGAAACATCAAAGATGCATCAAGCTATCCCATAGTTGTTAACTCAGTTCTTACCCCTGGTGCTTCTGCTAGCGTCGAATTCGCTCCTGTTGAATTTGCTCGTAGACGAAAAAAATAAGTCTAGTTATAATAAATTTCCCCAAACACCCCCTCAAACATTTTGGGAAACAATGTCAAAATCTCAAATTTCATACTATATTATCTCACCTTTGGTAAATTTTCAGTAAATTCGACCCTGGCTTCATAATTATTTTTTGAAGTAACAACAACATTTCCTGATTTAATTTCCTTAAAGCCGAACTTTTGAGGTAACAAACTGTCCTCTGGGATAACCAATGGAATTTCTACAATTTTTCCTTTTTCTAAAGTATTATTTAATCTCGTTGCTATAATGGCTGATGCAGCAGACAAAACCGGCTCACCAATATTATTCGTATTTCCTGATATGTCGTTATCCAACCAAACAATATTATTGGTGTAATAACATTTTGAATGCATTTCTGTCACCTCGTTTCTATATAGTCGTTTTTCATCAAACTTGCCTTCCCAATAATCTTCATGGTCATAGGGTATTTGTTTTCCACTCGGATTCATAAATATTACTAAATCATATGGTAGTAAATATCTCTTTGTGTAGGAAAGCTTTATGGAGTCATCTATTTCATTTGCAATTTTGACACCTCCTAATTCAATTTCTGCTTTTATTTGAAAAACTCTGGTTGATGGTAGACCTCTGTCAGAAATAACAATTGGGCGATTATCTGTACTTACATTAGAATCCATTCTCACAAAATTGTCAGTAGAAATATTGCCACTGTGAACTTCACCCTGAATAATTCTCCTGGCCAAATTAAATACTCCAGCAGGTTCTCTGGGGTCTGATCCTGCATCACCACTTTTCAAAAATTCTCGGACAGTTTTATCTGATCGCAGTTGAGGAATATGTAAATATGGTGGTTCTACAACGGCATAAATTCTTGTATCAGGTAATGTTTCACCAATTGTATGTGTTGATACATTCAAAATACTAGATTTACCCGAATCGTTTGGCCCTTCTAATACTGCATATGTAACATTACCATCCTTAATTAAAGGCGGTAGCGTTTTAATTTCACCTTCAAATATTTCAAAATACATAATTTTGTATAGGTTGCCCATTATACAAAATTAATTTCAGTTGTATACTGTTTATATGACACAAAACAAACAAACCGCGGTGATTGTTATTCCGACTTACAACGAGGCCGGGAGTATTGGGGAGATGATTGAATATCTCAATACCAAAACCTTCCCATCTTTAGACCAAAAGTGGGACATGAAAATTTTGGTGGTCGATGGCAATTCACCCGATGGCACTGGTAAAGTCGTCGCTGAGAAATCAAAAAAATATTCCAACACTGTTTTATATTCCGAAACTAGTAAAGACGGTATTGGTGCTGCCTATTTAAAAGGCTTTAAATATGCCATGGAGACACTAAAAGCCGATTTTATCTTCGAGTTTGATGGTGATTTTCAACACCCTCCCGAATCAATCCCCGGAATGTTGCAAGCCATGGATGAAGGCTACGATTATGTTATTGGCTCGCGCAAAATCAAAGGTGGTAGCAATCCTAAAGGCTGGGGTTTTAAACGTGTCTTTTTATCCGAAGTTGGTAGCATGGTCGCCCGTCTAGTTATGTTTTTCCCTTTCAAAAACTTTTTTAAAGTTACCGACCCCACCACTGGTTTAAAAATAACTCGGGTCAAGGGTTTTGCTGACCATTTAAATTTAGATTTTTCCCATCTTTATACCAAAAGTTTTGGTTACAAATTTCAATTATTGTTTGAAACCCTAAAATTAGGAGCCAAATTCAAAGAAGTCCCATTGGTCTTTAACGTCAGAACTACTGGCGAATCCAAAATCGAAAAACAGGCTACGTTTGAAATGTTATTGGTTACCTTAAAAATTCGTTGGTACGACGATTTTACCCAAAAGTTCCTAAAATTTGGCATCATTGGAGGTTTTGGTTTTGTGGTCAACGTTTTGGGTGCCAAGATATTTAAATCTATAATGATTACTCCTACCTCAAACTTAAGTGTATTAAATGGGATTACCAATGCCATGGCCTCCGAACTGGCCATAATTTCCAATTTTACTTTTAATAATATTTGGACTTTTGCTGCTGACAAAATTACTTCACCAAAAATTTTGGTATCCAAATTTATTACTTTTAATTTATCATCCTTGGTTACTGGGATAGTCATTCCTTCCGTCGTTATTGCTATTTTGACCAGTTTGTTTGGCGATTATTTATTTCTTTACCAAGTCATTGCCATCTTTGGCCTAACCATTCCTCTAAATTGGTTTGTTTATAACAAATTTATTTGGAAGAAAAAATAAACTACCCTTTTTTTATTTATTTAATGTAAAATTAATTTAATTATGAAAAACACAAACTCATCTTTGTCTCAGTTAGAGTCAACTCTCGAATTATATTTCGCCAAAAAAGCTCCAGCCATGCCCGAAAATATCAAAGAGGCATTAGTCAAATATGGTCCCTACATTACTTTAATTATTATGATTTTAGCTCTGCCTGCCTTGCTAGCCATCTTTGGCTTAGGTACTATTATGATGCCTTTTTCCTACCTTGGTGGTTTTAGGTCAGGTATGATGTATTCTTTTGGAACAATGCTTTCTTTGGCTATTTTGATAATGCAAGTTATAGCCCTTCCGGCTCTTTTCAAACGCCAAATATCAGGTTGGAAACTAATGTATTACATTGCTCTAATCCAAGTTGTTCAAAACTTATTGCGATTTGATCTGGGTGGTCTAATTATTGGTGGAGCAATATCTTTTTATATCCTTTTCCAAATCAAATCTTACTACAAATAAGTTTATTGGTAGTTTCACTAGCTTTCAAAAATAATTCTTTATACTTTATATCTGGTGGATAGGTGGCAATTTTAACATAACCATTTTTTATTAAAGTTAAATTAACCATTTCTCCATTAATCCAAACATAACGTAACAATCGGTCATATTTATCTTTATCGCTAATATCTTTTTCCAATTCTACTGTTTTTCCTAAAACCAATTTTTCATTCTCCTCCTTGGCCATTTTAGCAAAACACAAAACTTCTACCCGTTTATCAGTCATTTCTGGCGCATTAACTCCTATATATCTCACTCTTCTCTTGTCACTTAACTCTATTGTGTCTCCATCAATCACCCGTGTTACACGAACTTGTTCCCTGTCTCCCTGATCTTGGGGAGACGTTTCAGTTCTTACTGAAACAGAGGGGTTTGTTCCAATTAATTCTTTTATTTTATTTTCCAAAAATATTCCAACCACAAAAACCAGTGTTACAAAAACGATTATCCAAAATATTCTTTTAATCATTTTGAGTCGCGGATGGGAGTCGGACCCATCTGAACAGTTTTGCAGACTGCTGTCTAACCGCTTGACTACCGCGAC
This sequence comes from Candidatus Shapirobacteria bacterium, assembly GCA_009885205.1. Lineage (GTDB taxonomy): Bacteria > Patescibacteriota > Microgenomatia > UBA12405 > UBA12405 > UBA12158. The sequence continues at coordinate 7,963 of VFLE01000019.1, forward strand.
ACTCTCTACTGACTCTCTATTTTATCATCACAATCGAATTCCCACACATGCCAAGAGTAACGGGAAAAACACTCGCCTTCGGGCTTAAATTTTATTTGTCTTTGACGATCACCCAGATAAATATATAAAGGCTGAGGTAACTTTTTTAACAATTCCACTTCTACCTTCCTGTCGTTACTTAACCAAAACTGGTTCCATTCCTCATTAGTCCAATATATGTCATATTCCCCAAATCCCGGAGTTATTGGCTTTCTATTTGAATATCCATAAATCCAGGGTGTATATTCGTTATCCGCCACCAAAACATAAGCCTCATTTTTACTCTCTGATATTTTTTTTATTTCGTTAAATTCATCAGTAAAAATCAACGCTTCGGAATTTTTATATACAAAATTAATAGCCAAAAATGAGGTAATTAAAATATAAATAATCGAAAACATTTTTCGTTTGGCAAATAATTTTTTAGCCCCATATCCGGCCAAAACAATGGCAAACAAATCGAAAAATGGAATAAACCGACGAGACAAAAATAAACCCAATAGGGGAATCAAAAAACTAAACACCGTCATCATCGTCATCACCCCATTTTTTTTATTTTTAATTGACCAATAAATCCCCAAAATCGTCAGAGGTAAATATGGCCACATTAACTGCAGGGCTTCTTTTAAATTATAAAAAGTTCCAGATTCTACTCCAATAGTTGATACTGTTGTCTGTAAAAATGGAGCAATAGTTAGGGCATAATTTGGCAAATAATAAACAGCAAAAGCCACTAAAAATAACAAAATTGGTTTGAATTTTCTTTGTAGTAGCAAAATCATAAAAAATATAATCGAGGTTGGCTGGTGTAACCATGGCAACAAAATTGGAAAAATATACTTAAACTTTGATTTCTTTTGCTCAAAATACAAATAAAAGAAAATAAAACTGGCAGCCAAAATATTTTTAATGTAATACCACCACCAAAATTTATATTGTATTGCCGAAATAGTTAACAAAAACATTGTCCACAAATTTTTGGTGTACAGGTAAATCGACAAAAATAAAAGTCCAGCAATTACAAAAGACAGAGGAATCAAAAACTGTTCTGGTTGGGAAAATAACATCAAAAATTTACCAATATAAAATATTAGTGGGGGATAAATTATCCGCAACCACGGTATATTTAAATCATTATGCCACAAATACAAATACAGCCCTGGGTCATACCCCAACGGTACCGGTGATAACAAATAAGGATAAACCCTAATTAAAATATAAATTATAAATATTATAAAAATCATTATTTTTTCTAAATTAATTTTATGTTTTGTTATTTGTAAATTTGTTTTTTGGAACTTACTTTAATATTACAACAATAGTTTGTGGTGCTGAATCTAACAGTGGTGATGTCTGTATATCAC
>VFLE01000148.1 GCA_009885205.1 Candidatus Shapirobacteria bacterium
TAATATTAACACTTTCAAAATATTTGTTTGAAGTTTGAAGTTTGAAGTTTGAAGTTTGAAGTTTGAAGTTTGAAGTTTTTTTATTAGCAATTTACGCTATAATTAATAAATCAAAACAATGAATACTAAGCTCATTCCCTTATTTTCCATTTCTGGCCTAACTCTCTTCTCTCTTTCTGGCCTAATTTTTCTAAAAAATAAGGATTCTTCGTACGGGCGGACCGATGTGTCCGCCCCTGCCCCAACCTCCTCGCCTCGCCGTAGCCTTCCTGGCGAAGGCGGGACACAGGTACCAAAAAGTATCGAACATTATCTTTTAACATCACAACAATTTTTTACCCAAGCTCTCGATGCCCAAAATCAAAAAAAGAGTCCCGAGACTGTTACCAATTTATTAAATCGCTCTCTTTCCTTTGCCAACGAGTCAATAAAAGTCTTCCCCAACGACTTTCGTGCTTATCTTCAACGAGGTCAAATCTATCAGTCACTAACCAGTTCTCAGACCCAATTACTCGATCCAGCTATATCAGACTACCTCACTGCCCAAAAACTAAACCCCAATTCAGTCGAAATTACTCGGATGTTGGCCCAGCTTTTTGCCAAAAAGGGTGATGCCCAAAATACATTAACTTATCTTTCCAAAACTGTCTCGCTTGAACCCACCAAGGCCCAAAACTTTTATGACCTGGCCCGACTCCAACAACAAGCGGGTCTTATTAACAATGCCATCACCACTTACGACAAATTATTATCAATAATAACCGATCCTACCCAAAAATCTACCATCGAATCCGAAAAATTAGCTTTAGAGAAGCTAGCTTCTCAAAGCCCAAATCAGCCATCTTTTATCTCGCCGGAGCCTTCGGCGAAGGCGGACGAGCCCCTTCTCCAGGCGGGTTTACCCGCCGGAGCCTTGGCGGAGGCGGGCCTAATCATCGCCGCCCCCGAAACATCAAAAGATATTTTAGTCACCAATCAAACCGACAGCAATTCTCTCTCTGGCAATGCCACCCTACCCGCTAGCCAGACCCAATTAAAAATTGATAATTCAAAAATTACCAGCTCTTCCCAAATTTATGTTTCGACAATTTCTGGTGGCAAAAATCAAACTCTCGAAGTCAAAAGCAAATCATCCGATTCTTTCACTGTCGGAATTTCATCCCCAATAACTGAAGATATTTTGTTTAAATGGTGGATAGTAAACTAAAATATAAACTTCAAACATCAAACTTCAATAAAAAAGAAAACTAAATCAAAGATTTTTTAACTATAGAACTCAATATTAAATTTAATTCTATTGCTTCCTGATGTAATTCCTTTATTTTATCAACCAATCCGGAGTCAGCCGCCACAATCATTTTTAACCAAAAAATTGTTTCTTTCACTTCCTTTTTAGATATCCCCACCTTATGAATAAAATCTTTTTTACTTTCAGCATTATTTGCTTCGCAGTAATTTGCCCCAACACTTGTTGATGCTCTGATAAATTGCGAAATAAGAGGCAATGTTACACAATTTTTTGGGATTATTTTAGCAAATAAAATTGCTTGCGTTCCAAACTTTTCTGTTCGTTCAATTAAATCAAATTTATGCAACATGTAATAATATTAACACTTTCAAAATATTTGTTTGAAGTTTGAAGTTTGAA
>VFLE01000124.1 GCA_009885205.1 Candidatus Shapirobacteria bacterium
AAGTCAATCATAAAAAAAATGTACTGCGCGACGATATAATTACTCCCTCTTTTTCCCAAGAAGAAGCATTATCTCAAGCGTCAAAAATCTCAAATGGTTATTTTGTCACTTCCGCCACTATCAAAAAATGAATCTCAATCAATTAAATCTACAAGAAGCCAAAGATGGATTAAAAACAAAAAAATTTTCTTCTACCGAACTTATTTCTGATTGTTTGACACAAATTAAAAAAAATTCTTCGACATTAAATTCTTTTGTTACTGTTTGTGAAGAATCAGCCCTAAACGAGGCTAAAAATGCTGACCTATCAAAACCTTTAGGGGGAATTCCAATTGCAATAAAAGATAACTATTGTACAAAAAGTATTCGTACCACCGCCTCGGCCAAATTGTTAGAAAATTATGTCCCTCAATACGATGCCACAACTATAGAAAAATTAAAACAAGCCGGTGCCATCATCGTTGGTAAGACCAATATGGACGCTTGGGCACATGGTTCATCTACCGAAACTTCCGATTTCGGACGAACTCTTAATCCTTGGAATTTAAATCATTTACCGGGTGGTTCGAGTGGTGGTAGTGCGGCAGCGATCTCGGCTGATGAAGCCATAATTTCTGTTGGCTCCGAAACTGCCGGTTCAATTCGCCAGCCCTCATCATGGTGTGGTGTCGTTGGTTTTAAGCCGACTTATGGTCGTGTTTCTCGTTACGGTATTATTGCCATGAAATCGAGTACTGATTCACCCGGGCCTATTACCAAAAATGTTGATGATGCCGCCACATTACTCGAAATAATGTCAGGTCACGATCCTCACGATGCCACCTCAATTGATGAAAATTCATGGGTCAAACCAAAACAGTTAACCGATTTAAAAAATATAAAAATTGGCATACCTCTTTCATACTTTCCCAAGGAAATTCAACCAGAAGTTAAACAATCTATTTTAGAATCGTCAGAAATTTTTAAAAAACTTGGTGCAGAGATTATCGAGCTCCCTGATGTGTTAGATCCAAAATATTCAATTGCTGTCTACACCATTCTTCAGCGTTCCGAAGTGTCCAGCAATTTGGCTCGATTTGATGGTATTCGTTATGGACATGATCGTACTTTTTTTGGTACCGAAGCCAAACGCCGAATAATGCTTGGCACTTATTCCCTATCCTCTGGCTATTATGACGCCTATTATTTAAAAGCTCAGAAAGTTCGCTCGTTGATTTGTCAAGATTTTGACAAGCAATTTAGCCAAGTCGACGCGATTATAGGCCCAGTTTCGCCTACTACTGCCCTTAAAATCGGTGCCTCAGAAGGCCAAGCCATGTTTGGTGAATTACAAGATATGCTAGTTGAACCATCTTCTATTGCTGGACTTCCGGGTATTTCTATTCCCTGCGGTTTTGATAAAGATAACTTACCAATTGGTCTGCAAATTATTTGTCCTCAGCGTCGCGAAGACCTCATCTACCAACTCGCCAAAATATTTGAATTAAATACCAATTATCATCTCCAAAAACCTAAGTTATGAAACAGAAAAACTCTAATATTTTGAAATTCTTTTGTTTATTAGTTATATTTATTTCCCTTTTATTTTTCTTTATAAACTTAAATACATTTTTCACCTACAAAAAAATACCCGCGACAATTACCGACCTGACATATACTTTTTTTGCTATCCAAGATCCAAAACCTTCTTTTAATATTTTTTACGAATATAATTTCAATTCAAAGACTTTTCATCAATCCATTCAATCTCTTTCTAATTATGGGACAAGAAAAGGTGTTAGCAATTATGTTTATATAAATCAACAAAATCCCAATGAGTCAATTTTGTCAGGACAACTATATTCATTCATTTTAACTTCCATATTTATTGCACTTACTTTTATATCTATTTTGATTAAATCCAAAAAAAATTTATGACCATCACCCCAATAATCGGCCTCGAGGTCCACATCGAACTAAAAACAAAAAGCAAAATGTTTTGCGGTTGTGATGCCTCTCATTTTCATGTTGACCCAAACACCCACACTTGTCCCGTTTGTCTCGGCCTTCCTGGCGCATTACCGGTACCCAATAAAACCGCCTGTGAATGGTGTATTAAATTAGGTCTGAGCTTAGGTTGTTCTATCAACGAGGAAACTTTTTTTGAGCGCAAAAATTATTTTTACCCCGACCTCGCCAAGGGCTATCAAATATCCCAATACCAAACTCCTTTTTGTGTTAATGGGAAATTAGGCGATATTCGTATTAATCGCGTTCATCAAGAAGAAGATACCGGCAAATCAGTTCATTTAAATGGCGAGACTCTACTCGATTTTAATCGTTCTGGCGTACCATTAGTCGAAATCGTTTCTGATCCAGATATTACCAGTCCCGAGCAAGCCAAAAAATATTTATTAAAAATTCAACAAATCGTCCGATACTTGGGCATTTCTGATGCCGATATCGAAAAAGGTTCCATGCGTTGCGAACCGACCGTAAACCTCCAAATAGATGATCTCTATACTCCATTAGTTGAAATAAAAAACGTTGCTTCACTCACTGGTGTTATGACGGCAATTCAATATGAAATAGATAGGCAAATTGAAGAATATACTCAAACTAAAATAACCAAAAATTCAACCAATAAGACAACCAGGGGTTGGGACGCCGACAAAAACCAAACTTTTTTACAACGGGACAAAGAGGGCAGTGCCGACTATCGCTATTTCCCTGAGCCCGATATCCCCCCCATTATTTTTACTCAAGATCAAATTAAAGCAATTCAGGACACCCTCCCCGAAATGCCAGATCAAAAAATTATTAAATACAAAGCTTTAAATTTGTCCGATTATGACGCCAATATTTTGTCAGAAAGTTTAGAATTCTCCGCAATTTTTGAAAAAATATTAAACAGTTCTGCAGATCCTGCATATGCCAAATTTGTTGCCAACTTGTTAATCGGACCATTAAAAACTATTGAAATAGAAATTGGCAAAATTAATCCACTCTATTTTAAAAATTTATTTGACAAAAAATCCGAATTATCTTCCACCGCCATCAAGCAATTAATTTTAGATTCATATAATAGTGGTATCGACCCTTTAATTTTAGCTCAACAACAAAACTTATTTCAAGTTTCCGATACTGGAACTATCGAAGAAATTATCAAAAAAGTTTTAGCCGATAACCCCAAAGCGGTCGCTGACTATCAAAAAAATCCTATGTCCATCAGCTTTTTGGTTGGCAAAGTTATGCAGGAATCCAAAGGCTCCGCCAATCCAGTCGTCGCTAAAGATATTTTAGAAAAATTACT
>VFLE01000204.1 GCA_009885205.1 Candidatus Shapirobacteria bacterium
ACTATTTCAATTCAAGAAACATTTATTTGATTTAACAGAAACAGATGAAATGTTTAATGAATGGAATATTACTCAGAAGAAAAAATTAGACCATCGTAGGTGAAATTCCTACTATTGATTTTATGCCTTTTTATTTTTTAATGTCGTTAAAATCGGCGTTTTAAATGTAAAAAGGTGTAAAAATAGAATATATAAAATTTTGATTCAATTTTGTAAACAACTTAGCGTGCAAAATAATAGACATATTTAGCCGTAATGGTAATTGTGGCCAATAATAATAGCCCTATTCCGATGGATTTTTTCCAATCGGGCGCATTTTTTTCAAACAATCCGTCGTCTATCTTTTCCGATTTGCTCAAACCACGAGGGGATGGAATATAAATGGAAGCCGCATTTTTCATATAGATGGCTTTTGCGTGAAGCCCATGCGCGTCATCAATGACGCAATAATGTCCATATCCGTTTCCAAAATTGAGTTTTTCCATGGTTAAAAATGTGGCATTGTATTCGATATTTTTTTTACATCAATTTTATTGTTTTTTGGCGTAAAAAATATTTAAAAACATAAAAATATAGTATATAGAAATCGCCATAAAAAATATGAAAAAAATAAAAATCGCCTATTTTTTTTCCGCTGGATATCGTTGTACAACTTCAGATTTTTCTATAAAATACGGCTTCCGAAAATATAGTTCTCCATTTGATTTCATGTGCGTTGATTTTGCATCAATATTGGAAATAATTCATTCTCGTTTTTCGGATTTTTTCAATGATATTGTTATATTGGATGGACATGCACATATAGTCTTTGTCTATAATAAAAAACGCTTGGGAATCGTTCGTCGCGAATTTCATGAACTTTTACACAAAGACATAAAATATATGCGAGACCCTTTCACAAATATTTATATTCGATTTAATCAAAACTATACCAGATGCGAACCCAACGAGGAATTTTCTCATAATTTATATGATTGGCCGAGAATATGTATTCATCATCACCATAATGTTGCCGATGAAAATGTCGTGGAAAACTTGAAAAAAAGATGTGATCGGTTTTTAAAAATACACGATTCTCATTATCAGTCATGTTTGTTGTTGCATATAACCAAAATATTATCCGGCGTCAATGTGCGAGAAGAAATGACAAAAATATTGGACCTAAAGAATAAATGCAAGATAAAGGAATATATGGTTTATATTATGTGTTGCGATGATGAAAAAGAAAGCGAATTTTTTATAGATCGTTGTCTTTTTATTATAAAACGCGTTCCGTCTTATCAACAGCAGTTTGATGAATCAGGAACAGACAATAATATTACCTATTTGAACTATGATAGAGAAAATGAAATAATTCGTAAATATTTTGATATTGAATTAGCGGATAAAACACAGATAGATTCTTGTTCCGCGTAAAAATTGAATCTTTTTTAATATATATGACACATTATATATTACACCGACCGAAAAGAAAAATGAGACAAAATTCTATTAAAAATAAAAAATTATTCAATTATTCTTTCCAATGATGTAAATGCACCCCGAAGGGCATTAT
>VFLE01000063.1 GCA_009885205.1 Candidatus Shapirobacteria bacterium
AATAAATAGTGAAAAATACACAGGTCTGACAACTTCATCAAATTTTGATTTAGGTTTGACTAGTGATACTGGAATAATTAATTCATACAGAGATATAACGATTGCTTCTGGTAAAAAAATAACAACCCCTTCAATTTTGGTTTCAGGTTTAACTGCTTCAAAAATGGTTTTAACTGATGCTTCAAAAAATTTGGTAAGTTCTTCATTTACTGATTCTGATTTTGCAAGATTAACAGCAAATAATGCTTTTACAGGCACAACTAACAGTTTTAATTTTGTAAATATTAATGCTTCTTATATTCTTACAACGCAAGGAGTAAGACCATTGAATGCGACTTCAAATTTTTCATTAGGTGATAATTCAACCAGTGGAGTTTTTACAATTGGTAACTCTGTGCCTTCATTAGATTTAGGAACAATTGTATTAAATAGATCAACGAGTTTAGGAGTAGGGAAAAATTTAAAATCTGAATTTTTATATCCTATTACAACTGCTTCTTCAATTTATTTAGGAAATCAAGCAACAGATACAGGAGATTTTAATTTAGAATTAAATACAAAAGTCCATTCAACTAAATCATTTTTTACTAATAAAATTGATGGTTTAGCAAGCAGTGCGAATAGTTTAATAATTGGTAATTTAACCGATACTACTTCAAATTTAACTATTAATCGTGATACAATAATAGGGGCAGCAAAAAATTTAACCTTATCAAGTTTAACGCCTTCAAAATTAGTTTTAACAAATGCTTCAAATAATTTAGTAAGCAGTTCGTTTAGTGATTCAGATTTTGTAAGATTAACATCAAATAATACTTTTACAGGCATTAACACCTTTACAAATGCAACACCTATTTTATCTAATAAGATTGAGAGTTTAGCAGTTAATTCTAATTTAGATATAGGAACAAATTTAACAACAGGAAATATAAATTTACATACTGCATTAGGAACAGGTGTTATAAATACAAATGGAGATTTGGTTTTTCCTTCTACTAAACGAATAAGAGTTGATCGCATTGTTGGATCAACGCCTTTGACTTCTAATATAAATATAGGTTTTACCGATCCCGCTTATGTTGCTAATATTTTATTAAATCAAAATGCAACAGTTGATTCTACAAGGACACTATCACTTCAAAACTTACAAAGTATTACAACTGCTTCAAATTTGAATATTGGAAGTTTGAATTTGACAGGAGTTATAAGCATTGGCACAACCTTAACAACTGGAAGATTAAATTTATATAATGATAAAATTCATATTGGTTCAGGGGCAGGGACAACTTCACAGAGTGGCGATTGTATAGCAATAGGAAGAAATGCTGGTAATTTATCTCAATCAATCCGTAGTATCGCAATAGGTGCTTTATCTGGTCAAACTTCACAAGCGACTCAAAATGTTGCGATAGGATGGAATGCAGGAAATAATACTCAACAAATAAATTCAACCGCCGTTGGTTATAGGTCGGGGGAAACAACACAAAGGGATGGTTGCGTCTCAGTTGGTGCTTGGTCCGCTCAAACTAATCAAGGGAATGGAGCGGTCTCAATAGGTTATGAGTCTGGAAATTCTCAACAAGGTTCAGGAGCAATAGCAATAGGTTATCAATCTGGAAAAACTTCTCAGGGGGCAACATCTATTTCTATTGGTTCAAATTCTCAATGTTCCGCAGTTAATGGAATAGCAATAGGAATTAATTCGACAATAGCAACAAATGCTTCTTCTGCTATAGCGATAGGTAATGGGTCAACAGTTCAAAATTTATCACCAGCACATACAAATTGTATAGTTTTGAATCCTGGTTTTGGTGGTTTTCCTTCTCTGGGATTTAATACTTGTGTAATATCAGCGATGAGAAATTCATCATCAACTTTTTTCGCTGTTTATAGTTCGACAAGTGGAGAATTAACTTACGTTTCTTCAAGTCAAAAATATAAAAATAATATTAAAAAATTGGAAAGGAATTTTGATGATGTTCTTAAATTAAGAAGTGTTGAATATATTTTTAAAAGAACCAACACTAAATGTATTGGTTATATTGCCGAACAAGCGTACGATGTAAATAGTGATTTTTCTTTGTTTGATAATAATTTAGAACCTGAGGCAATAGATTGGTTTAATATAATTTTATATCAAAATGAAGTTATTAAAGAAAATAGAAAAAGAATAGAATATTTAGAGAATAAAGAAAAAAATGTAAAGCAAAATATTGATTTAGAAAATAAATATATTGATTTAGAAAATAAATATAATACTTTATCAACCGAATTACAAAAAATAAAAGATTTACTAATTTTTAAGTTTGGTGATGTTTTTTAATTATTTTTTTATTTACTATTATTATATGAATCAAGTAATTAATTTTGATAAACCAGTTGAACTTATTTCAACAACTAAATATTTAAGTTTTAAAATAAGAGAAGTCCTTATAAATTTAAATAGCGGAGCGTCTTTTGTTGTTTTACTCTATGGTGAAACAGAAGATATTATACTATGCAAGACAATTGAAATGACGGGAGAAGATTATTTAAAATGGGGAAGTGATGATGACTATGTAGTAGAATATATAAAAAATAAACTATCAAATGAAGATATTGAATTTTTTAGAGT
>VFLE01000090.1 GCA_009885205.1 Candidatus Shapirobacteria bacterium
GTGGGGAAGCTGTGCCTACATCAGCTGATGATGTTTATTTCGATGCTAATAGTGGTGCTGTTACAATAACACTTGGTGCAACAGCAGCCGCTAAAACATTTACTTGTACAGGATTTATTGGGACATTTGCAATGAGTACATTTCAATTTAATTTATCTGGTAATTTAATACTTGTATCTGGTATGACACTTACTGGAACAAATACTGTTGGTTTTTCACTGGGTACTTCTTGTAATATTACAACTGGTGGGTTAACTATTCCAGTCGTATTTACATTTGGTAATTCATTAACATTTACATTATTAGATGATTTTAATACAACAAGTAATGTAAGACACGGTGCAACTACATTTAATGGAAATAATATTAATTTACAAACCAATTCAAACTTTTTAAATGTTGTAAATAATACTACTTGTTTAGGTACAACAGTAATTAATATACTTGGTAGTAATGTAAGTATTGGAGCCAACACAACATCTATCAATAGTGGTATAGCTATGGATATTGTCATTAACTCATCTGGAATAGTAACATTTAGACAAGATTCAAACGCAACTGGTGGGGCCTTTGGTTTTGGTGGTACAAAAACAATGACATATACAGCTGGTGTTTTGGTTTATAATTGTGCTTTTTTCAGATGCGTAACTTCTGGTACTTATACATTTGATATGACAGGACAATCAATACCAGGATTAAGAATTGATATAGCAAATACAATATCTCTATCATCCTTATTAAATATTACTGACACATTTACGTTATTAAATGCTAACACAACTATAACTGGAATTGGTAATTTAACTTGTAATAATTTATTATTATCTCAAGCATTAACATCAGCTAAAAGTTTAACACTATCAGCTGGCGTAACATATACATTTAGTAATAGTATGACTATAACAGGACCAACCAATTCATTTAGATATACAATATTATCAGCAACTCCAGGAACCAAGGCTATTTTAACTTTAACACCAGGAGCAACACAGAATGTTGGTTATACAAATGCTACTGATATTGATTCTAATGCTGGTCAAACAATATATTCATTCAATGGGGTAATAACAACAACATTCAACTGGTCTAATTTAACATATCCAAGTGGATATGCAATACCTTTTCAACACTAAAAAATTTATGATATACAAGATACTTAAAGTAACAGAACAAGATGATACCATAACTACACAAGTAGAATATGATATTGAAGGAACTATCGTCATAGTTGATGTAGCTCACTTTCAACCTAATGGTGATAGTGATATAACTCTTGGAATAACTAATAGATACACAACTGAGATGTATAAGATATTTCCAGAAAGAATACCTCCTATTCTAGTTTATGAGGAGCCAATTATTGAGGAGTCTTCAATATTAGATAGGGCAATAGATGGTGTTAATAGTTTTACTCAAGAATAAAAAAACAAAAAATCCCTAAACGAAGTTTTTTTTAGCTTATTTATGTTATATGGATGCATATAAAATAATAGCAAAAGAACTTGAAAGGCTTATTAAGGCAAAGATTAAAGAACTTAGTCTTTATAAATCTGGTAAAATGTACAACTCAATTAACGTGTCTGCTGTAAATAGTGGATTTAAGGTTTTTGCGGTTGACTATTTCGAATTCCAGAACAAAAAGTACAATATAGTTGGCTCAGTTGTAAAATCACCTGAGTTTTCTAAGTTTATGGCTAAAGCTATAACAAGTACAATAATTGATAAAATAAATAAAACACAATAACAAATGGCAATAACAGTAGTAACATCACCATCCTTGGTATCAAATGTACGTAATCCATTTTGGTATACATTTAGTTCAACAAATTCCACATTAGCAAACTTTAAATTCGTTATAGACGTATTTACTGGCTCAACAGCTTCAACTAAAGTTTTTAGAGATAGGCAATCTCCTAAACCATCAACATCAAGAGTTGATTTTTCTCCTAATGGAATTCTTAGAGATTATGTTTACCCTGAGATGTATTACCAGATAACAGCCTCTACAGCTTCTACATCAACCTTGCTTAATTATTCAGTACAGGTTAGTGAAGAATATGGCGCTGGCGCTTCTGGTACGACAATCTATGGACCTTTAACTACTGTTACAGGATATTGTCTTAACTCAGTTGCAACTTATCAGCAGCTTCCACGTTGGAATTATAGAGATTATATTATTTATACTGCAACAACAACTGAAAGAAAGTTTTTGACAAATGCCCCTACGACAAAGAAGGTAAGGTCTGGTGAATATGAGACTCTTAGTTTTATGACTCAGAATTTTCCAACTTCAGCTCTTGATGTATATTTAAGAGTTCAAAATTTTAGATTAAGCGGAGGTTCTTCTGTAAATAACTTTAGTATTTTAAACTTATTTTATTCAGGCACATCTGCAACAACTGGAATTAGAGTATTTCACTTTGGAGTTGGACCAGCAAACTTGGACCCAATTCTTTCTTTTGATATAAACTTTGAAACTGATTATAAATATATAATTGACATATTTATGGATGATATCAACGGCTCATCTGGAATGTCAGAAACAAGAACTTTTGAACTTGATGCTGAATGTTCACGCTTTCCGACAAAGCGTTTTATGTTCCAGAACCGTTTTGGTGTTAGAGACTATTTTACAGCGACTCTAGCTGAGACAAATTCTTATAAAATTGACCGTACAACTTTTGAACAGGTTCTTCCAGTTAACTATCAAGTTAACAACAAGGGGACTTCTATAACTGATATAGATGTTCAAGATTCAGTTGTTGTAAATACAAACTGGGTTAATGATGAGGAGTCTGCTTGGCTTAAAGAATTGTTTACAACGCTTGACGCATTTGAAATAACTGCTGATGGAGATGCAATACCAATTATAATTAAGAATACAAACGAGGAAGTTAAACAGCGTGTAAACGATAAGCTTTACAAATATGAGATTAGTTATGATTACGCTTTTAAATATAATGTATAATGGAAAATAATTTAAGATTAATATTAAGTTCTGCTACAACAAGTGGCGAAGTAAATCTTTTTGGATTTGAGAAAATTAGTATTAAAAAATCAATAAGTGATATCAAGGACATTTCTAAAAGAAAGGGTTCTTTCACGCAGAATTTTACTGTTCCTGGAGATGAAAATAATAATAAATTATTCAATCACATATTTGAGATAGGTTCCGATTCTACTTTTGATTCAAGATTAAAGGCAAAATGTTGGCTTACTGAAGATTCTATTCAAATAATGGAAGGTGTTCTTCAATTAACAAACATTAAAATTGATGATGCAAGAAAAGTTACATACGAGATTATTATTTATGGAGAAAGTACTGACTTATTTGCGGAAATTGGAGATGGTTATATTGAAGACTTAGATTATAGTGAGCTTATTCATACGTTAAGTTTCTCATCTGTGACCAATTCTTGGTCAGCAAATACAGACTATTTTTATCCATTAATTGATTATAATTATGGGCTTTCTTTTGCTGATATAATTGGGCAAAATAGCATAACTGGAATATCTTTGACAAAAATGTACCCAGCTATTAGAGCAAAGAATATATTTGATAAAATTATTAATGAGGCTGGATACAGCTATAACTCTTCATTTTTTACTGGTGATACTTTTTCAAATTGGTTTATTCCGTTTAATGGCGTTGCCTCAGAAACGCAGGCAGAATCTTTTGCAATTAACAGGAGTTTCAGGGCAACAGACACTTCTGGTTTTACAGTCACAAGAGCTGATATGTATTTATTTGAAGCCCCAAATCAATATGCAATTGATTATGATATTTCTTTCGATAATGATTCAACAGGCGGAAATTTTGACAACGGAAATTTATTTTCAACAATAACTTATAAATATTCTGGAACTGGTTATTCAATCCAATCAATTGGCGCAAGTGTTCCTTATGAGATTTTAAATACTGGTGTTGCAGGATATAATCCAGGAACGGGTGGGAACACCAGCCAAGCACTTGGGATTCAATTTTACAGGTCATCTTTTAATGGTGGATTAACACCATTCAGAGAACAATATCAATATACGGGATATTATTATATGCCTTTCGCTGGGACATATACTTTCAGCACAGGTTATCTTAATGGCCCAATTGGTTCACAGCTTGGACCTGTACAACCAGGAGAAACAATTTGGGCAAAGTTCCATTATAAAGGAAGGTTGTCTTCTCTTGTCTCCGCTACTACTGCAACTGTTAGAATTAAACCAGGAGCTTATTTTTTAAATACTGTATCAACTCAACTTGTGCCAAATATGCCAGTTGATATGCAACCATTTATTCCAAAGAAAATAAAGAAAGCGGATTTTGTGAAATCAATTTTGACAATGACAAATTCAATAATTGAACCTTCAACAAATAATGCAAAGACACTTATAATTGAGCCTGTAAATAATTATTATAGCGGTGGTACTGTTAAGAACTGGACAAACAAACTTGATATGTCAAATAGTGTAAATGTTCAGCTTATTTCTTCTTTACAGCCAAAGAAAACAATATTTAGTTATAAGGATGATAAAGATTTCTGGAATACATATTATAAGGAAACTGTAAAAAGAACATACGGTGATTATATTTACGATAATGATAATGACTTTAATAAGGAAGAGAAGCGTATTGAGGTAATATTTTCACCAACACCTTGTGATAATATTGATGGTTCAGACATTATTGTTGTTCCAAAGATTATTAAAATGGAGTCTAATGGCTCATTTGGAAAAACCGATTCTAATATTAGAATATTACAGAAATCTTTAGTAGATTTCTCAAATGAAACAAGTGGGGCAACCCAATTTGTATTACAGGGATTATCTGCTGGAACATCATATCCTTGTCTAAATCATTTATCTCACCCTCAAACTGGAGCAACAGATTTAAATTTTGGAACAAATGAATATGTGTATTGGACACTTAATTCAATTACTGAGCGTAACTTGGTTAATGAATTCTGGAAAAAGTCTTTAGATGAATACAATGATAAAGATGCAAAATTAATAACTGCATATTTTAATTTAACTCCATCTGACATAAATCAATTTAAGTTTAATGACTCTATTTTTATTAGAGGTTTAACAAATGATGGCGGAAATTATTTCAGGGTTCAATCAATTGATTATTCTCCGACAACTCCTGGCTCAAGCAAGGTTGAATTAATAAAA
>VFLE01000116.1 GCA_009885205.1 Candidatus Shapirobacteria bacterium
AATCCAAGAACATCCTCTATGAAAATTTCTTCCAACGGAATCGCACAATCCTTAAGACTATATGTTTTGTCGCCATATTGAATGTAGGGTCCATATTTCCCCGTTTTTAATAATACATCTTTTCCGTTATATTGTCCAAGATTTTCTTTGGGAATTGCCATCAAATCTTTCAATAAATAGCCACCCGCTTTGGCTTTTTCTATGTCTATTTTCATCCCCTTTTTTACAGAGATATAAGATGGCTGAATTCCAAGACGACGAATCACTGGACCAAATTGTTGAAAAACAAGCTCGTGTTCAGAGTCTATTGGATAAACCGGTTTTTTATCACTTAGCGCCTTGGTGGCCAAAGATTCGATTTCTTTATCACACAGCCCACATATATTATACCAAGGCGTATCCTTATTGGCTGCGATCTCATCTAGTCCCTCTTCCATCATTCGCGTATAATTATATTCGAATAAGGTATTAAAATGGGCGATTAAAAATTCAATACACAATATCCCCGTGGACTGAATAACCAATTTTTTCTTTTCTTGTCCGAAAGTCTTTTCTACAAGTAATTTGTCCAAGATCGCATCCGACTTTTTGCAAAATATTAGTCGAAAATCGGTGCATTTCTGTTTTTTTCCTTCTACATCCATGCATTTTACATACCCTCTTTCTTGGATAGTATCAACCAATAGGGCAAATGTAGAAGGTCGACCTATGCCTAGATCCTCTAGTTTTTTAATGAGTGTTGATTCGGTGTAATGACTACATGAATTTCTAACGACAACCAGGCTCTCTATTTTTTCGCAAGGCACTGATTCTCTCGTTTTTTCCGATAAAGCTTGGAAAAAGAGGAGTAGATCTGCGTCTTTTGTATAATTTTCAGGGGCGACTTTTTTCCACCCCAAAAATAGGGGGATTTCCAAGATTGTCGAGTAATACAAGGACGCCTTGGACGAACTATTAGGAGCATGAATTTTTATTTTGGTAGACTTGAATTGTGCTTCTGCCATACACGACTCGACCGTATTTTTCCAAATAAGCTTATAAAGAGCCCCATTCTTTTTGTCTTTATCTAATTGCTGATCTAGTTCTCGCAAATTCAAATTAGTCACACGAATCGCTTCGTGTGGATTTGTTTTATCTTTATTCTCTAATTGTCCAAGATTTCCCACATATTTTTCTCCGTATTCTTTTGTTACGAATTTGTCGAGTTGTTCTAAAAAAACGCCGGAATATTTCGTATTTTCAGTACGCATATATGTAATGTGTCCGTCTTGGTATAAATTTTGGCATATCTGCATCGTCGTTTTTGGCGAATAATGAAGCGCGTTACTTGCGGCCTGTAGAATACGTGATGTGCTGAACGGAATAGGGGGAGACCTTTTCGTATCTTTCGTTTCTTCTATTGTGCATTTGTGAGAATGGGTTTTCGATTTTTCTAAAAATTCTTCCATTTCTTCTTCCTTTTCAAACTCGTGTCCAAGATCAAAAGGTATGTTTTTCGAAAAAAAATAACCTACCGTTTTATAACGCATTTCCAAAGAAGAGGCCTTTCGTTCGTTTTCGTTATCATATACTAGCCGCAATGCCGGCGTTTGACATCTTCCTGCGGATAAACTGTTCTCCTTGGAAAAAAAGAGTTTTTTCCAAAGAATTGGCGATATTTTGAACCCCACAATCATGTCTAATACTTGTCGAGCGTGTTGTGCTTTTACTAACCTCATATTTAGAAGAGTGGGGGATTTCAATGCGTCCAAGATGGCGGGTTTCGTTATTTCGCGAAAAAGAATGCGCGGTGTAGTTCTTTCAGGAAGACCAAATGTTTCGCAAATATGCCATGCAATCGCTTCCCCCTCTCGATCATCGTCCGTCGCTAGATACACGTTTTCGTGGGGGAATTGCGAAATGCTGTCGCGCATATACTCGACGTGACCTTTTTTATCTTGGACAATGGAGAAAGTAATACCGTAATTTTGTTGGGTGTCTATATGTTTTAGTCCATCGATTTCTCTGAAATGCCCGCGTGTGGCGATACATTTATAATTCGGTCCAAGATAGGTTTCTATTTTTGCGCATTTTGATGGGGATTCGACGATAATCAAATAGATCGCTTCCTCTTTTTTGAATTGATATGTTTTCGCTGCTTGTTTATATACCCGCTTGAATGGGGGCATATGTGGTAGATAAATAACATGTGCAGATATGTTTATTTTATTTTTTATATAATAAAAAATAACAATTTCTAAAATCCGTATTACTCTAGAATATACAAAGCATCCCCCCAACCGTGAACCGTTATATTAGTTGCGACTCGTTTAAAATTATATTGTGATAAAAACTCGTCAATTTCAGAAATTAACCCGCATTTTTTATATAATTCCTTTTCGTTTACTTCTAAATATATCGCTTGCGCGTATTTAATCGATTGAGTAGCACCTTTTAATGCCATTAATTCTGCACCTTGAATATCGAAATTCCAGAAATTATATTTGGATGCATCGATGCCGTTTCTTTCAAAAAAAGTGTCGATTGTAATGCTTTTTTGGTTTATTGTGTCGACGTAAACGACTGACGGGTGTTCTTGTGAATGAGTTCCAAATTCTAATACACTTGACGATTGCACGTTATTCGAAATGTTGAATGTAATTTCCTCGTCGTCTTTATCCGTTATTACGGCGTTGTATACATTTGGTATTCCTTTGTTTGTCGCTTCGCTTACTTTCGAAGGTATCGCGTCAATCCATAAAACGTCCTCGTTTTTTAAATCCAACGCGTTGTAGAAAGTTAATTCCTCGCATTCATGTGCGCCTATATGAAATCCGCCAATAATATTGATGTTTTTTGATAATAAGATTTGCTTAATTTCGTCAAATCCGATAAGCATATATATTAATTTATTGACAAAAGTAAAATGATTTGAACGCAAGAAAACCTATCGTTACGAGTTTATCTAACGGTAGTTTTATTTTGATAATATATTCTTTGAAAGCCAATAATAGCGCAAACGTCGGACACGGAGGAAAAAAAAGAAAACAAACATACCGAAAAAAGAGTTCCAAGAAAAGGAAAACGAATCGCCGACGATAAATATTCGTATAAAATGCGACGTGAAACAATATAAAACTATTTTGACATATACTATGTACAATATGTCAACAAATTCATTAAAAATAAAGATTTTAATATCCGACCGGAATTATACGGATTGGTCGTTTCAAGATTTAGACACAAATGCAGAAATACCCAAGGATTCTATCCTTTTTTCCGACATTGTCGTTGATCCTGTCCAAGCCCATCTTTTTTCTACGGATGTGTTTGAAATTGCGAATTCCAAAATTCAAATTGTCCATTCTCCGGTTCGAACTAAATCCGCAGTTTACGCGGGCGTTTTACAATTGGATTCAGGTAAAACATATGGGCGCACAGCAAATAAAAAACGTTTGTTGTACAAATGCATGCCAGACGATATTCGTCTCCCTGCGTTTTTGATTCCCTATGAATTGAAACTTGGATTCGAAAAAAAGATTAAAAATAAATATGTTGTATTTCGATACGAAGAATGGAGAGACAAACATCCGCAAGGTCTATTGGTTGAAACCCTGGGAGATGTTGATAGCTTGGACGTTTTTTATGAATATCAGTTATATTGCAAAAGTCTACACATCCCCATTAACGAAATAACGAGCCAGGCTCGATTTGCGCTAAACAAAAAAACGCACCAAGAATACATAAATCAAATTGTTGCGAATCCCGATTTTTCTATACAAGATAGGAGGAAAGATTATATTTTTACGATTGATCCAAGAGGAAGCCTGGATTTTGACGATGGGTTTTCGATATCTCGAATGCCGGATGGAAGACGAAAAATAAGCGTTTATATTGCGAATGTAGCGGTTTGGTTAGAAACGTTGGGACTTTGGAAATCTTTTTCGCAGCGTGTAGCGACAATTTATTTGCCCGATCGACGCAGACCCATGCTCCCAAGCATTTTGTCGGAGGCTTTATGTAGTTTACAAGAGGGGCAGCCCAGATTCGCTTTTGTCATGGATGTAATTATTGAGGAGGATGGATCCATATGTAGAGATTCGCTTGATGCAAATAAAATAAATTTTTCCAACGCCCTTATCCAAGTTTCTAAAAATTATCGGTACGAAGAAGATCAATTGTATGCAGACTCTTGCTATAGAGATTTGTTTGAGATTACGAATCGAAGAGATTCTTTTGTAACAAATAGCCATGATGTTGTTTCTTATTGGATGGTTCAAATGAATAAAATATGCGCTTCCCTATTGGCCGATAAAAAAAGGGGCATTTTCAGGTCCGTTACTTTTCTGGGAAAGGAAGAAAATATCCACGTGGATCAAAGCGTCGACCCAGAATGTAGGCGAGTTATTCAAAATTGGAACAATACAATTGGACAATATTTATTGTATACGGAAGATTCCTCGAAATTTCAACACAAATTAATGGATTTGGAAAAATACATTCACATTACAAGTCCTATACGAAGGTTGGTGGATTTGTTGAATCAAATGCTATTTGGCTCTTTATTTATGGATACGCATTTTTCTGTAGATGCAACTGCATTTATGGAAAATTGGTTGAACCGAATGGATTATATAAATGCGTCTATGCGATCAATTCGAAAAATTCAAAATGAATGTGATTTACTTTATAAATGTAGCGAAAATCCAGAATTATTGGAAGGAATATATAGAGGATATATTTTTGATAAGTTGACGAAAAACGATGGGTCAATTTCATTTATGGTGTATTTAGAAGAATGGAAGATGTTGTCTCGCGTAACCCTTAATTCTGATACTGTGAAAAATTATTCTTATTGTAAATTCAAACTTTTTTTATTTGAAGATGAAGACAAAACCAAGAAAAAGATACGACTTCAGCTAATATCGTTATAAATATTCGCAGATTTATTTTTCTGCGAACTGAAATTTATAGCTATAATGTAGCAAACGCAATAATGAATAATTCTTATGAAGTTTTATTGATTCTTTTTATACCAATTCTATTATTTTTAATAATAAGATGTCCTTGGATAAGAAATTTGGCAACCCAAAAAAAAGAGGCCTTTTCCGATAGCGACCCGATGTTTACTCCAATATATAGTAAAATACCGAATGTCATTTGGACTTTTTGGGAAGGTGATGAAACCGAATTGATAACGCGATGCATTGGATCTTGGAAAAAATACAATCCTGAGTACAAAGTAATCGTATTGAACAAGGGAAATTTAGCGGAATATTTCCCGGAAGATGACATTTCCGGTATTCCCCATACCGGAGACTTTATACAACGATATTCTGATTTTGTTCGCGTAAATGCATTGAAAAGACACGGGGGAATTTGGATGGATGCGTCTATTATTTGCCAGGCTCCTTTAACGTGGGTTCATGACATCCAAAAAGAAAAAAACGTGAATTTTATAGGTTATTATCGCGACGGGTTTTCTATTCCAGAGTATAAACAGTCAGCCCCTATTGTAGAAAACTGGTTTTTTGCATGCACCAGAGGATCGCAATATGTAGTCGATTGGTACGATGAAATGCTTAGATTTGCAAGTGTCGAAAAAATAGAAAATTATTTGGAAATGCTTAAAAAGGAAAATGTCAGTTTCCAAGAAGTTCCACCAGAAAGATATGATTATTTGGTCATGTATATTATCGCATCTTCAATCTTGCAAAAAGGAAAAAATGAATATAAGGTTAATTTAATAAAAGCAGACGACACCACTTTGCGTCATTGGATTATGCACGGGTTTGATTCGGATAAAGGCGCAAACGAATTGGTCGAAAATAATTCATCTCATCGCAATGAGCCTCTTATAAAAATTGTTGGCGTTGTTCGCGATGCGTTAAAAGGATATAATATAAGGGGGCTTTTTTAAAATTATATATCGTCAATTGATACCGATTCCATCTCAAGCATCTCTGACAAAAGCATGCCATACGTCGTATTTGTTGATTCTGTTGGCATAACGGCTTCATTTGTAAATTCAACATCCGACGTAGGATCTGCTTTCAATTGCGAATCGAATTTTGATATATTTATCTTTGGATTATTTCGAAGTTGCGAAATTTCATCCGCGTCATATACATCTAGCAAATCACAATTTTTTGGTGAGCTTTCCCAGTCGCGCATTCCCGCTAAAATAATCGACGAATTTGCGACAACGTTGTTTTTTTTGTTTCTAGACCTGAACTTTCCGCGAATATGACAAAGAAGGCTGAGTCCATTGCTCGTGGTAACCATGCACATTCCATTTCCTAGTAGTTTTGTCACAATTGCATACTGTTCTTGGTCATTTTCAGATAGCCGCAGGGCAGATTTCCCGGAAGATACAAACTTTCGTGCGACTGATTTATGCGAACTTCCGCCGGTAGTATTCTTTACCATTTTATACTATGTGTTATAATTATAACAAACAGTACACATAAGAATCAATTTTATGAGAAAAAAAAGTGATTATTAAATAAATTACACAAAACAAATCGAGACTTTCTAAAAAGGTGACAAAGTATTTTTCTCTAAGGGAGGGATTTTAAGGGAACCGTAGGTTCCCTTAAATAGACCGAACAAAAGCGTGAGAGGAAGGATTGTAAAGGTTATTATGCTGGTCGATGAGAAAGGGAACACCGTCGACGATAGTTTCGCGAGTGTGAATGACGTCGTCGTCGTCGTCGTCGTCGTTGTCGTGGTTGTCGTGGTTGTCGTGGTTGTCGTTGGTAGGGTTGATGATGTCGTTGGTAGGGTTGATGTTGTCGTTGGTAGGGTTGATGTCGTTGGTAGGGTTGATGATGTTGTTATGAAAATTTGAAGCAGCATTGACGAGATTGGAGATGAGGTCGTTGTGTTGATCGGAAATAACGGAAACATTTTTTTTAGCCCGAGAGACCTTAGGCGCATTGGGGTCCTTTTTAGCCCGAGGAATCTTAGGAGGCTTGACGGGCTTGTTCTTAAGCACAACGGCCTTTTTCATAGCCTTTGAAAGAGCAGGCGCCTGCTCGAGAAAGGCAGCATAGAAGGCGATCTGGTCGTCAACCGAAGACATGAGCTTGACGTGCGAAAAGGCATGATCGAGACGGTCATCGGAAATGAAACCATCGGCCTGAAGCTGTAGAATGAGCGTATGTCCAAAAACAAGAAGCTTGTGAAACTTGGCGGGAAGCGAGGGCTTCCTTGGAAGCTTGGCCCCCTCCTCACCAGAAGACTTGAGGTCGTCCTTCTTGGGAGGAGCGTCACTCTTGGCCTCTGCACCGATCTCGGTGTCGGTTGAATTAACCGCCTTTTGCGTCTTTTTCGCCTTTACCTTGGGTTCGGCCTTTTCGGCCTTTTCGGCTTTGGGAGCCTTTTCGGCTTTGGGAGCCTTTTCAGCTTTGGGAGCCTTTTCAGCCTTTTCGGCTTTGGGAGCCTTTTCAGCCTTGGGAGCCTTTTCAGCCTTGGGAGCCTTGACCTCAACGGAGGCATTGGGCTCCTCAACGGAGGCATTGGGCTCCTCAACGGAGGCATTGGGCTCCTCAATGGAGACCTTGGGCTCCTCAACGGAGACCTTGGGCGCCTTGACCTTCTTGGGAAGAACAACGTTAGAAATCTGAGTGGACATGATGACCGGGGGGATGAAATAATAATAATATAAGATATTTGTAAAAAAAGCAGATCAATTTTATGTTAAAATAAAGGGTTTAAGGGTTAAGGGTTAAGGGTTAAGGGAACCAAGGTTCCCTTAAGATCCCTCCTTTTTATAGGGTCAAGGGAACCTTGGTTCCTTTACACCGATGAAGATTTAAAATGGGACAAACCTCCTACGGAGGTTTGCCTTTTAATTCATTTATCGGTAACGTTGCCC
>VFLE01000049.1 GCA_009885205.1 Candidatus Shapirobacteria bacterium
TACAATCAATATATAAAAAATCATGTGGTTTGTCTTTTGTTGCGTATTCATACAATTTTAAAAATTCTTCGGGGGTATAGTGGTTATTGCATGTATCAGCAAATTCTGAAATCATTTTTTTACTTTTACATGGGAACAACATCATCACAGTAGAATTTAAACGGATTGAACGGGGACATAGTTTATAAGCTTGAACCAAATTAAAAACGGTCATTTTTAAATGTCTATTTTTCATTTGTAAATTTACTAATTCGCCTAATGCATTCGTATATATGGGCGTGCTCGCCATATCATCAATAATTAACATCGCCGTCGGGACTATCATCTGTGTGAAGTGTTTAGGGTCGTTAGGTTTACAAAAATCAAACTTCATTAAAAAATCAACATCTTTAAAATAATATATCGCTTCTTCGCTTTTATCGGTGCATTTACTTAAAAATTCAATAGCTTGTTTATATACTTTTGCATATCTTAACCATTCTTCATAATTTATTAATCTTCTTTTTTGACGCATGATAATTTGACTAATTAACCCCCTATGATATGCTTGATGTTCTTCATCAAAATCAATTTTTAATGTGTTATATTTGGGTTCGCCTCTTTTTTGTCGTTCTTCGTCATAACAACCAGTAGGACTAATTAATATATAAACGTTATAATATGGTTTTAATTTCTTTATTAAATTTAGCGTTGCGTTAGTTTTTCCACTTCCTGAGTTTCCAACACTTAACAAACTAAAAAAACCCTGTGGGAGTTCCTTAGGTATATTCATTTTATAATCATCTTTAGTTTCAATTTCATCGTTATTAAAATTTTTAATATGTTCTATACAATCAACAGACATTTTATTATACTATATAATAGCCGTGAAAAAGCATTTTTATATATATATATTTACGGTTGAAAAACTGACTTCATCAAATACTCTCTTTTTATTAGTGCTATTTTATCGTTATAATGTTTTTCTACTATTTTGTCCTGTGTTTCTTTTTCTATTTTATCATGTTCATTTAAATCTTCAATAAATTGCTGTGACTGTTGTTTAGGTTGTGCTTTCGTGCGTTGTTTCGGGTTTTCTAAACCCTGTAGGGCTTTTACCCGTGGTTTTTTTAAATATATAATTTCTTCCTCACTTTCGGAATCTGTTATATATACTATTTTCTTTTTTTTTGGTTTTTCAGCCTGTAAAATAGCCTTTTGTTTTGACGGTTTTTTTAAATAAAAAATTTCATCTTCTTTATTGTCTTTTGGTGTATATACTATTTTATTTTTTAAATCCTTAATTTTTTTATCTACTGTTATATTCTTATCTAATTTTTTTAATATTTTTAATTCCTGTTCTTTTTTTTTCATTATTTGAGTTTCTTTTTTTTTATCCTTTAATTTTGCATGTGCTATAAGTCTAGCCTTTTTTAAATTCTCTAATTGTTTCTCACTCATTACTCTTTTAGGTTTTTTTATAATTTCAGTTTCTGTTTCTTGTTCATCAATTTTAAAACCTATAGGTTTTTCAATGTTTTCATTGTGGTCGCTTGTATAACTTTCATTTTCTGAATCACTCATTTATCTATATAAATCTATAGAAATTAATATATTTAGATGTTTTTTTATTTTCTATATATAGATATATGAGTATTATCAGTAGTATTTACAACACTGGCACGGGTTTAAGCACTTCTATTATTGAGGGTCAGCTTCCTATAATTGTAGATGATTTAATCGTTAACGGTAATTTAACCGTGTTGGGTACATCCAACTTAATAGGTAATGTTTCATGTGGTGATAATTTAACAGTTCAACAAACAACAACAACGGAAGA
>VFLE01000081.1 GCA_009885205.1 Candidatus Shapirobacteria bacterium
AAAAAACCAGACAAATGCCGTCAGAAAATGTGGCAAATATGTTTTATCGAAATGGCATTGGCGGGGTTGAGTATGCCGGAATGATTAGAAAAATGGCCGCCATCAATTTGTATATCAGAGGACTGAACCCGCACAATATCCAACAGGGTGATTCTTTAGCACGCTATGATCCGTCAAAAGACGCTGGCAGTAAAAGTGTAATAATTGCCAATCCTCCTTTTGGCGCGGAAAAAGATCAGCCAGCCTATCCAAATGTGTGGGAAGATTATCCAAAAGGAGACACGACCACATTGTTTGTGAAATTGATGTTTGATTTGTTGAATCAGCAAGGCAGGTGCGCGGTTGTTATTTCCGAAGGATTATTGACTTGGAACTCCGGCGACGCGGTTTCTTTGCGAAAATTATTGCTAAACGAAGCAAATTTGCGAGCCGTTATTTCACTTCCGCAGGGTGTATTTGTCAGCAAAAGCGGGCAAGGTGCCAAAACTTCTATTTTATATTTTGAAAAAGGCCAGCCGACCGATTTTGTTTGGTTTTACAAAATTGAAAACGACGGTTTTTCAATGGGAACAAATCGTAAAGCGATTGCGAATGGTCAAATTCCAGAATTGTTAGAAATTTTCAAAGAAGTAAAACAAGGCAAAAAACCGCAAGACACCAAACACAGCTTTTGTATTTCCAAAGAACAAATAGAAACGCTTGACCCGCGTATCGCCGAGAGGATTAAAAATGAAGTAAGCGAAAAAACTAAAGAGAAGAACATCAAAAAGCGAGAAAAACTTGTTGAAGAATTAGATAAAAAACTTGCGGGTAAAAAAATCAGCAAAGAGTTGTATGACGAGAAATTACGGCAGTTTGATAATATCATTGAAGGACAAATTGACAATGAAGTTGCCAAGGCCATAGAAAAAGCTCATTCCTATCATTTCAATCTACAAAACTATCGCAGTAGCTTATCGGATGAACAAATAAAAGACTGGCAAGAAACTCTAAAAGGCGTGGAAATAAAAAACGGCTCAAAGATCGAAAAGCGCTATCAAGAACTGCAAAAAGCCGATCCAAAAATTGCTTTGCAAATCCTTGCTTCTTTTGACACCAAAAATGCTTTGCAAATGGATATTGCGCGGGAGTATTTGAGCAAGTTGGATAAGAAAGTGTTGGAGAAAGACGAGAAACTGCAAAAAATTGAAGAAGTTTTGAGAAAAGGATTTCAATATCCCGATGTGCCACTATCTGAAATTTTAGAGTGTTATGAAAATAAAATCACAATTGATGAGGATAAAAAATATAAGCAAATTACAGTTTCAAATACTGGTGATGTAAAACTTCGCGAAATAAAATTAGGATCAGAAATAGGAACTAAAAACCAAGTATTAGTTGATCTGTCTCAAGGTAATTTACTTATTTATTCTCGCTTAGGTTTACATACCGGAGCAATCGGCTTAATTCCGGAAAGTTTAGATGGTGCGGTGGTTACGGTTGATATGCCGGTTTTTAGATATAAAGCAATTGAGGTAAATCCAAAATATGTAGCATTAGTTGTTCAAAATCAAAAGTTTGTAGATAAAGTTATTGAGCAAAATCCAACTGGTGCGGCACAAACAAGATTTCATGAAGACAAGTTCTTACAACTTCAAATCCCTCTTCCACCTCTTGAAATCCAAAACGAAATCGTGGAAAAAATCGAAAAGCAAAAGCAGATTATTGAGGGGGCGGAGAAGATTGAGGAGGGTTTTTTGTTAAATTTTCCAAACATTCAAGAACAAAAAACAGTAGAGCTTGGGAATAAGGAATTTTTCGATATTGTTGGTGGAGGTACACCCAGTAAATCAAACAAAGATTATTGGGACGGCAATATTCCTTGGGTCTCCCCGAAAGATATGAAAGATTTCTACATATCAGATGCAGAAGATCATATATCAGAAAATGCTATAAATAAATCTTCAACAAATTTAATAGAAGAAGGTACTGTGCTGGTTGTTGTTCGCAGTGGAATACTTAAACACACATTGCCGGTTGCAATTAACATTAAGCCCGTAACAATTAATCAGGATTTGAAAGCGATAAAAGCTCGAAAAGATTTTATTAATAAATTTATAGCCTATTATCTTATATCGATTCAGGATCATATATTGAGCAAGGCGAGATCGGGTCCAACCGTTGAGGGTATTGGATTAGAAATTCTTCATTCAATTTCGATTCCTCACCTGTCTCTCGAAACCCAACGCCAGATTGTAGAAAAACTGGACAAGCAAATGCAAGCGCTGGAAGGCGTTCGACTGCTCAAATCCGAAGCCGAAAAGCGGATTGAAGAGATTTTGGCGGGAGTGTGGGGAGAATAATTATTTTTTGATTATGAGTGAAGAAAAAACAACATTGCGACAATTTTTCCAAAATTTCCTTGCCAAAGAAAAAGCCAAGGACCTAACCGCACATAGTGATTAAAGAAATGAAGAAATACGAAATAATTTATGCAGACCCAGCGTGGAGTTATTACAATGATAGTGATGCTAAACCCGATTGCACCACAGTAAAAGGAATGAGGCGACCACCATATTCGGTAATGGGTTCTGAAAGCATAAAGAGTTTGAAGGTTAAAGATATTTCAGCCGAAAATTGTATATTATTTATTTGGACTACTGATTATCATTTAGAAAAATGTTTAGAAGTTATTAAGAGTTGGGGCTTTACTTATAAGACGATTGGATTTGTATGGAATAAGAAGTGTTGCTTTATGGGGGCATATACAATGAAAAGCGGAATAGAATTGTGTTTATTAGCAACGAAAGGAAAAGATGCACATAGATTAGTTAAAAAGCACAATATCAGAAGTTTAATTGAAATCCCGCGAAAAAAACATAGCGAAAAACCCACAGAAATAAAAGAAAGAATTGTAGAGTTAGTTGGTGATATTCCAAGAATAGAACTCTTCGCCCGACAAAAAACAGAAGGCTGGGACACTTGGGGAAATGAAGTAGAGAATGATATAGATTTAACCCCCCAGAGATAACCGCAACTTCAGCAGAAAGAAGAAAATTAAGGTAGAAAATGAACCAGTCGAATCTAATGGAATTTGAAAAGGAGGGGGTACAGTTTATAGTAGCCATTGGAGACAGGTCAGAGTGGGATATTATGTCGGACACTTCTTGCGGTGGTGATTATGAGATAATTGGCAACATTTACGAGCATCCACAGCTTTTAGCAGAAAAGAAAACATGAAACTCAAAGAAAGAAAACGCCGATGTGAGTTCAAATTTTCAGACTGTATGCACTCGCCGGCAAACACGCTTATTGAAGTATCGCTGAAAAAAGGAAAGCGCAGATTACTTGCTTGCAAAAACTGCGTTGCTACAATCGAACAAGGTCGAGAATCCGAAAGAACAAAATTCAAAGTCATTATCACGGCTGAAGAACGGGTGAAAAACGAACAACTCAAACACGAATTAACACTTGAAGCTGCGGGACTAAGCACATTATGAAACTAACAATCACAGCAGGATATATCAACTTCACCTTTGAAGAAAACGATTGGAAGAACATCAGGGGCGGAGCGCAAGCGATTATCCGAGACCTCAAGAGCAACGTACCGCATTCATTGAAGGATAAAGACGGATGGATGTATAACCCCGACGATAAAACGTGGACGCTGAAAGATACGCCAAAGAATCGCACAACGATTGAAGGACTGAAGAAGCAATACCTTGACGACCCCAGAGAATTGAGTTTGCCATTTGAAAGTCAGATAACGCAATGAAAAACATCGTCATAGGGAAATCAATTCAAAGTGAACTGCCTCTCATCCTTGATGTTGAGGTGTTATTGAATACGTCGGTGGCAACAGCGCAAAAGCAAAATCATTATTATTTTTAGAACAGTAATGCCACGAAACTTCCCAGACATACCGAGTGGCAGCGATTTACCGACAAGACTGATGCCGGTGGCAATGAGACTATGGAAAGATTTATGCCGAAGCCGTGACGAAGGCAGGTGTTCACCGACAAAGGGCGTTACAAACGCTTATATGCGACAGAAATACGGAGCGATAATTGACTGCAAAAAAGGAAAACGAACACTAACAAGTCCAGAGATGAGAGCGATCATAAACTATCTACGAGCAAACGGAAAACCGATAGGCAGTTGTGGGAACGAAGGATATTTCCCATGCTACACACATCAGGAATGGAAGCAAACATCGTTATCATTACAAGACCGAGAGAACGCAATCCGCAGAGCAAGAATTGGTGGAGATAAAGCATTTGAAAAATTAAACCAAGAAGCATTATTTGAAGAAGGGAGAACAGAATGAGCTACCCACACACCAAAAGACGAAAGACAGTCAAGAAGTTTTGGCATCTATGGTATGAAAGATTCCGAAAGTGGATAGCTTCATTAGTACAGGAGATACCATGACATACGAATTTGACCCAAAGATGCCGTTGACTGCGATATGGGTAGACTTCCATGTAGGTCAAAACTCAATAGGCGACAACGGCGAAATTCTCCAGAGGATATTTCTTCAGAGAGGATTTCAAACAAGCACTCTTGATGCTTCTAATATAAACAGGTTTCGATTAGAACTTCATAAGATGTTAGACCATACGATTGACGTTGCTGCGGCAGATGTTAAACACATGAGAAAATACGGCGTTAAACATAAGCATAGGATAGGATAGCAACATGAATCACAGAACCGACCGAGAAAACGACGAAACCTTCACACCAGAGAAAGTCCCGACTCTCTCAAACTTGAGTGATGAGGACCATAATCAACTAAGAAAAACCACGTGTGCCTCCTGTGGAAATATATCTTTTGAATCAGACATGGTAGAAGGCACAAACGACAGACATTATTGCAATCAAAATTGTTGGGCGGACGAAGAAAACACAAAAAAGGAAGATTGATATGAAAAACGAAATCACCGCAGCGATAAAAAAAATAGAGCGCGATGCAGACGCATTAAAAGCCGAAATCATAGAAGCGAGATTGGCGCTATCCATAATAAGAGCAAGGATGGGCTGGGCGAACTCAAGGATTGAGCGCATTGAAAACGCCAAGCGTAAGCTAAATTATGACGTTACGATATTGGGTAAACAGATAAAGGCAAAGAAATGAAAACCGCGAAAAGTAAGGAACGATTAGAAGAAAACATTTTTTCCATACTACAAACTCTATCAATCAAGGAACAGCGACTTTTTAGTTTTAATCGCGCCAATGATACTCTTACTTTTCAACAACCGTTTCGCGTATAGCAATGGACAACAAAAAAGAAAGAATGAAACCGTGGTTTCCGTTTTGGATTGATTCATGGCTCTTTGGATCAACTCGGCACGAACTTATAGTCAAGGGCGAAAAAGGGGAAATGATTGACCTCAGAGGAATCTTCCTCGACCTCATTTCGTTATCGAAAAAGCACAATGGATTCATAAGAGCGAATGAAATAACTCCATATCCACACGTACAATTAGCCGGTATGTTCTGCGTCTCCATTGAACGCCTTGAGCAATGTATAAACATCTGCCTGAAGCCAGAGATAGGGAAACTCAAAGATGTAGGGGATGGTATCTATTACGTTGTGAAGCATAAAGAATACACGCTGAACACCGACTATGCCAGACGATTGGAGAATGCGGGACGAGTGGAAGAAACTTCACCGATAGACACCACCAAACCACCAGAACCAACGTCAAAAGAAAGATTGTCGGCAATACAGAATTTTATCGGAACATCTTTGCCGAATGTATCTTCGATGAAGAATCAACTAACAAAAGAACAAGGGGACAAACTAATTGCGAAATACGGCTCAGTGCTGGTAAGGGAAATCTTAGAGGCAATGGAGAATAAAACCGACCTTAGAAAAAAGTACATCAGCGTATACCTAACGGCTAACGATTGGTGCAAGCGCCAGGCATCGGACAAGAAGCAAGCTATTGTTCCACTTGTGCAAAAGGACAAATGTGATAGATGCAAGAAATCATTTTCCACAGCAGAGTATTACAATGAACGCAAGCACGCCTGTATGAAATCAGAGCCAATAAGCGAAGAAACAAAAGCAATGCTAAAAGCCGCAACAGACAAAATGAAATCGTGAAAAAGGAGAACTTTTATGATGGTTATTGCATTGTGCGGATTGTTGGCAGTAGGTATATGGATATTGGGATGGCAATCTGGCTATTCTAATGAAGTTAGGACAGAATTGTGTCAAAACTTAATCCCCCCACACACATTAACTAAATAAATAGATATGAACAACACACCAACACAAAAGAATGAAGACCAATTTGGCTCGTATCATACTGCCGATGACCACATAGAAGAATACCCAAAACAGCCAGCAGAACAATTACAATCAGGTTGGTATGTTCAATTAAAACAACTACCGATAAATTGCGAAGATGGATTTTTCTACTGGGGTATTTCCGAATACGATGACGGCTGGCATAAGCAGTGGCAAGAAGTGGTTAGAGAAAAACCCGAAGCATTTGCTCTTTGTTTCACCCTACAATCAGCAAAATCATTGGTTAAAATTTTACAGGAAACTTTAACCCCCCACACACAACAAGTAAAGAGAATTATCAACCTAACCAGCACATAGTGCTTAAAGATATGAAAGACGGAAATAAAATACTATATTCCAAAGGAAAAAATGATGAACGCTATACTCCCAATTATGGAGTGTTGCCAATTTTGAAATATATACCAGAGAAAGCTGTTATTTGGTGTCCATTTGATACTGCTGATTCAGAGTTTGTTAAAGAAATATCTAAAACCAATAGATGTATTTGTAGTCATATTGATTATGGATTAGATTTTTTTACTTATGAACCACCAGAATGGGATATAATCATATCAAATCCACCCTTTACGAATAAGAGAAAATTCTTTGAAAGAGCATTACAATTCAATAAACCATTTGCACTACTTATGTCAAATACATGGCTTAATGATTCCGCCCCTAAACAACTTTTTAAGGAAAAAGATTTACAACTTTTAATGTTTGATAGGAGAATGGAATTTTTACCAGCAATGAAAGAAAAGAAAATAACATTCAGTAGTTCATTCTATTGTTGGAATTTTTTACCAAAACAAATAATAATGGAAACTTTAACCCCCCCCCAGAGATAACATTAACAAGCAATAAATAATCTCATCTTAACTAATGAATAGTATGAAAATAGACCTGAAACAGATTCTAAAATA
>VFLE01000013.1 GCA_009885205.1 Candidatus Shapirobacteria bacterium
ACACGACGATGGATTTAGGGCGATATAAATCCCGATATTTGTCCAAGGAATCGAATAATGAAATTTCTTCTTTTCCCAATTCGATATTAATTTTATTATGTGCAAAATGGACCCATCGAATAAAAGAATCACGACTGTCTAAATAAGGGGAAACCGGATATTTGTCCAAGAATGTACTAAATTTATCGCCAATTTCAGGATTGGGTAAAAAAAGGGGGAGATTTTGTAAAAAATCATAATATTTGCGCTTGGTTACTGCGTTCGGGGTTACTGGATAAGTATGCGCTATTGTTTGTAGAACAAACCAGTAATGAGGCCCCCATACTTCAGGGTCGAATTTTTCGGGATTCAAGGGAGTAAAATCCGGCGGTAATTCGGTCTGCTGTTTATGTTTGTTGTATGGTTCGTCGAACGTCATTAGACAAGATAGCACAAAAAACTATATAAATAGTGGCCGAGTATATTTACAGCGACCCAACCAATTTTTCATGTTATCCTTATCTTTAACCCAAGACAAAAAACCGCACCAATATACAGAGGCAAATACCTATTGTAATAATTGCGGAAAACCGGGGCATATTTTCCATCAATGTAAAATGCCTATTATGAGTATCGGAATTATTGCGTTTCGTGTAAATCGCGAAAGAGGAGGAGAAAATCAATATTTAATGATACGGCGAAAAGATACCCTTGGACATATTGATTTTATGAGAGGTAAATATTCCGTTTATAACAAATATTACATTATGAACATGCTAAAACAGATGACGCGAAGGGAAAAGGAATTATTAAAAACCGAAAATTTTGATACAATCTGGAATTTGATTTGGGATGGGAACCCGATTTCGAATCAATACAAAAATGAAGAGGCCATTTCTCGAGAAAAATTCAATTCGTTGGTTCGTGGCGTATTGGTCAAGAATGAATATTACACACTAACGTCTTTAGTCGAAGAGAGTGAAATACATGGGGTATGGGAAGAGACGGAGTGGGGATTTCCGAAGGGGCGCCGAAATTACCAGGAAAAGGATTTTGATTGTGCCGTGCGTGAATTTTGTGAAGAGACGGGGTATTCCAAAGATTTGCTGAAACCTATTCAAAACGTTTTGCCATATGAAGAAATATTTACGGGGTCGAATTATAAATCCTATAAGCATAAATATTATTTAATGTGCATGGAATATGGTGATACGCTGAATACGGACGGATACGAAAGGACGGAAGTGAGTAAAATGGAATGGAAAACGTACGATGAATGTATCAATTCGATGCGTGATTATAATTTAGAGAAGAAGGCGATTTTGACGAATGTCGATAAATGTTTGCGGAAATATAGTTATTGTTAAGGATAATATACTTTTTTGTATTTTGCAAACGAAGGAGGGGGGAATATCTAAAAGAGGGGGAAATATCTAAAAGGAGGGGAAATATCTAAAAGGAGGGGGAAATATCTAAAAGGAG
>VFLE01000140.1 GCA_009885205.1 Candidatus Shapirobacteria bacterium
ACCTTGGTCACAATGCTCGGTTGCGCCTTGAACTCCGATAAAAATCCTCAGAGCTTGTGTCGACTTCTACTGAAGATTATAAATATTAGAAATAATATATAAAATATGGACCCCAAACAATTAACAAATCGTCCAATTACACTCCTCCTTATCTTTTTATTGGCCATAGGTTATGGACTGAATAGTTCTGATTTGAAAATTTGGGGAGAATATATCTGGATAGTATTTTTTTGGATGTCCTCCTTTATGTTGCTTGTTTGGTTTTCAGTATTTATGTTTACGCAAGTTGAAAATGGCAATGTAAGATTTCCTAAATATTTGAAACAGACACTCCTTTTTCTAGCTACAGTTTTTGGAATTTTGGGTTTCATTAGCTTATTTGCTTTATTAAATAAAGCAATTTGGACAGCACGATTGTTTTGGTAATTTAGTGGCGTAACGCTATCGGAAAGGGTGGGTGGCATTCTTGGATGGGGGAATGTTATGTGGAATAAGGGTCAGGAGCCTTTAATTTTTTAGAGACAGATAGTGTCTGCGATCGTGATATAATAGTTTACATGAGTGACGAGGAATCAAAATTATCTGAAGAAGCAGTTTTGTGGGTAAAATCAAACCGCAAAGAACTTATTAAAAAGTTTGCAGACGTTACGGAATATATAGCTGATACTCTGCCCACGACATTGTTTATGGCGGGGTCTCCTGGTGCAGGAAAGACAGAAATCTCAAAACGGTTTGTCCCTCGATTTCAACAAAAACCTATTAGAATAGATGCTGATGAAATTAGGTCAATTTGTCCAGGTTATACAGGCGGCAATTCTCATGTGTTTCAAGACGCAGCGACTAAGGGAGTGCACATTCTCTATGACTATGCGATTGAGAAAAATATCAATGTTATCATGGATGGAACTTTTGCCTATAGTGGCGCCATGGATAATATAAAAAGATCTATTGACCATGGAAGAAAAGTTGAAATATTTTTTGTACACCAAGATCCACTACAGGCCTGGGATTTTACTAAAAAAAGAGAAGTGCTAGAGCGAAGGAGGGTTTCAAAAGAAGTATTCATTGATTCATTTTTTAAGTCACGTGAAAATGTGAACAAGGCAAAAGAAACTTTTGATGCAAAAATCGAACTAAACCTCATTATCAAGGATTTTGAAAAAGATCTTGAGCAGTTAGAGATAAATATAGAAAATATTGACCGGTATATCAAAAAAAGTTACACTAAAGAAGAACTAGACGAATTACTCATATGATACACAAAATAAAGACTTTTCTAGGTTTTAAGCGCGAAATTAAGCCAACAACTGACTTCTCTGCGTTTTTTCATAATGCCTCATCTGCTGAAAAGAAAAAGCTTTTGGGTGCTGTCGTGCGCGAAGCAAACAAAGACCAGCGAGATTTAGTAAAACGATATGACCTTATGAAGACAGCTTAATATAGAGAAGGGTGGGATAGTGGAATAAGGGTCAGGAGCCTTTAATTTTTTAGAGACA
>VFLE01000111.1 GCA_009885205.1 Candidatus Shapirobacteria bacterium
AAGACAAATTGTTAAACAAAAAAATAGTATCTATCGACATTTTAAATGCCAAAAGTTTTATAGGTGATCCAAAAGACATAATTAATAAAAAAATAATAAAGTTTTCTCGCATCGGCAAACAACTCTCAATTCACCTAAGCAATGGCAAAATATTGTTAGTTCATTTAAAAATGACCGGACAATTAATTATTGATGGTTTTATGTTAGGCCATCCCACCAAAACTATTGAAACCAAATCCACTCGTTTAATTTTTACTTTTTCAAATAAAACAAAACTATTTTTTAATGACCAGAGAAAATTTGGTTGGGTCAAAGTTTATAATAACAATGCTGAGCTTGTCGAAGCACAATCTAAATTAGGCCACGATATTTTAGACCCCAAATTTACTCCCGACTATTTATTTTCTCAGTTGCAAAGGTCATCCCGACCAGTTAAATCTGTTTTACTCGATCAACATTTTTTCGCCGGTATCGGCAATATCTATGCCAATGATGCTTTGTTTTTATCTAAAATTCACCCCTCCACCCCATCTAACAAAGTCCAACGCTCTAAAGTTCTAAAGCTCTACAGTTCTCTTTTATTAATCATGCAACAGTCAATATTGGCCGGTGGTTCCACCATGAAAGACAACAAATATGTCCGCCCCGATGGTTCTTATGGTGGCAACCAATTTTTCTTCCGTGTTTATCAACGTGCCGGCGAACCCTGTCTAATTTGTAAAACCAAAATCAAACGAATTGTTGTTGGCGGTCGTGGCACTTTCTTTTGTCCTCGGTGTCAAGTTGTAATAAAATAAATTTCAAATCGTATCCCTTATTAAGCAGGCATTAATTATTCACATATTTATGAAAAAAATATTATTCTTGTTTCTAGTTACTAGTTTCATGTTACCTGTTTCTATTCAGGCCCGCGAAGGGACCATTCCCAGTCTCCGTCAAGAATTAAAAAGTAAAAAAGTCGAGATTAAAAATGAAATCAAGGTCGAACGCCAAGAAAATCAAGATAAAAATTTAGACAACAAAAGAACCAAAGCCCAAGCCACCTTAAAACGTCTCCGTCAGGGGATTGTTAATCGCTATGAAAACATTTTAAAACAAAAAGCCAAAATCGAAGCCAGATTAGCCAAAGTAGATGCCACCAAATCAACCGAAGCCAAGGCCAAGTTGGCAACTTTCAGTGACACCAAATATAAATCTGACCTTGCCGCCTTTGATATTAAGGTTGCCGCTGTCTTAGCTTCCGACACTCCTCTTAAGCTAACCGCTGATTTAAAAGCCTCAGCCAAAGTTTTGGACACTGATCTTAAAGACCTAAGAACAATTCTCGCCGACACTCTTCGTTTGATTGTCAAGTCTCGTTAATTTAATCTATACACCCGGCAGCGGCCGGGTGTATATTTGTTATATGCAAAAACAATTTTCTTTTTCTCTTATATCTTTGCTCTTTTTACTGTTATCGGTATTTACTCTTTCCTCGTGTACTCTTAAAGATCAACTTAAAACCAAGATTCTAGATAAAATTGATCAGAAAGTCGCCGAAGAAAGACTAGAAGATCTGACCGATGATCAACTGTTAATAGAACTTGAAACTAACGATGCCTCGGTCGACACTCAGTTTAAAACCCTAGAAACAGAACTACAATAGACAAAATCAGTATAATTCCTGTCGTAATCATCAAATTTTTTTGCCACGATCTTTTGTAATTATTACCAATTTTCAACCATAATATAGACCCCAACATCAGACATGTGATTGATATCACTCCCCAAATATAGGGAAAATCTTCATAAAATATTTGCCACCCCAAATCACCAAAGTCCGCCAATTCAGTCGGGTTATATATTTTTATAAAATAAATAATTGTCAATACCGCTATTGCTGTTATCGCAACAGATATTATCCATGCCATTATTCTTCCCGATTTAACCATCTCAAATTCCCATTTTGGCTTCATCTTCACCTCTCCTGATTTTATTTTTGTTAGTATTTTATTTTGTTTCATAAATTATTTTTAACTTTTCTTTTGCTCTTTTTAAAATCACCCCAACGTTACTAGTGGTTATGTGCAAAATATCCGATATTTCATCATAACTTTTATCTTCAAAAAAATATAAAACTATTATCTCCTTATATTTTAACTCCAAACTATCAATTGCACTGTGTAATTCCTTTTTGTTTTCTTTTTCTATTTCTAATTCTTCAATTAACTTTTTATTTTCAGTAAAATCATCTAGTCCCTCATTTATCAGTTTTGGTTTTTTCTTTTTTATAAAATCAACCGTTTTATTGTGGGCAATCCGCAATATCCAGCTACTAAATTTTTGTTTTAGGTCAAACCCATTCAAATTCTGATAAGCAGCAATCAGGCTATCTTCCACCAAATCATCAATTTCCAAATTATTACCAATTAACTTTTTAATAAATCCTCTTAATCGTTTTTCGTAACGCTCAATAATCACCCCAAACTTTTCCCTATCACCATTTATTACTAATTTAATTATTTCTTCATCCGTCACAGTTCGTTTTAATACCCCGGCATCTTATCTCCACTATTAACCGATTTTATGTATTTTTCCGGATCAAAATTTATCCCCCAAATCTTTTCTAAAATAACTTTAGCAATATAGGCATTTCCTAGTTGGTTCGGATGCCAAAAATCCACATCACCTTTTTTAATATTTTCTTCGGCAATATCGCACTCCGACACAAAAGTATAAATTCTTTCCTTGGGAAACTTATCCGACTCTTGATATAAATCAATAAAATTATTTAACCCAAACTGCCTTTGGACTTCTACATACGGCAAACATAAATTATTTGATCTCTCATTCCACGCCTTATTGCAAGTTGATAACCAAATTTCAATATTGTTCTCACTTGCTTGCCTGATAATATTTTCCAAATTTTTTTTAAATTCATCTTGATTTACTCCTTGGGTAGGGTCATTTGCCCCTATCATCAAAATCATTAAGTTTGGTTTTACCAAACTTATATCGTCAAACTTATTTACTATATCTCTCGAGGTACTACCATCATACCCAAAATTAAAACATCTAATCCCCCAAGACGGTAGCTTCCAATCAGTCATTTCGTTTTGTAGTTTATCTTTTAATACATATTCCACTATCTCTCGCCAATTTGGATGTACCCATTCGGTGCTAGTTATCGAATCGCCGACAAAAGCAATCCAATATTTACCACTCTCATTTAACGTCTCTTTGATTTTGTCCATAAAGTATTTTATCATTGACATTATTTCATAATCTACTACACTCATTAGTATGTCAAAACAAACACAATTCTACCTCGGTCTAGTTTTTATTTTTATTTCAGTTCTCGTTTATTTTTATTTTTCAAATTCTCAACCAACTAGCTCGAGTCCCACAGTTCAAGTCGTCAACGGAGTTCAAATTATAAAAATGGATGCCTCCGCCTCTGGTTATTCTCCTTCAACTTTTACCATCAAAGCCGGTCTCCCTGTTCGTTGGGAAATTACTGATCGGGGGACTGCTGGTTGTACCAATGCTGTCATCTCTCGAACTTTGTTTACAGGTCAAATAAATCTCGTCCCCGGCACCACTTCCATCAAAGAATTTACCGCCCCAACTACCCCCGGTACCTACCGTTTTTCCTGTTGGATGGGCATGATTTCGGGAAGTATTGAAGTTGTAATTTAGGATTAATTGATATTTTATGTAAAGTATCTTATAATAGTATATGTTTTCAAGTGAACGAATACAGTCCAACTTAAATTTAAATAAAAAAAATTTTGGAAGAAGTGCCGTTGATAGTCGCCCTCTGTGGGAAACTACCCAAGTTACTTGGGATGATGCTATTGCTGCCGGTCGAGACCACTCCTGTCCAGTTATAAAAAAAGTAGTTAACAGTGGAAAATCAGAATTAGATATTTGGCGTTCATATCAAGGGAAAAATAATGCTTTTTGTGAAATATCAAATTTATTTTTAAATGTTGGCAGACCTGATTTGCATTCAACATGGACTCACGGTGAGTTAAGAAAGAAAACTGAGAAAACTCACCTCGAAGTTAAACCAACATTTCAATATCCCGAAGGGCACAACCAACGCATTTTACTTGCCAATGCCAGATTGGCTCAATATTGTGTATCAGATCATTTCAAAACTCTCGATCATATTGCTCACGGAGCAATAATTGGATATGCAAAGTCCGAGGAAGAACAACATAAATATTCGGTCACAGTCAAAGATTATCAATCGTGTGCTTTAGAAGCAGTCAATATTGATCATTTTACTTCCCTTGTTGCTGTCAAAACCGCTCAAATTCTAAAAAGTCGTAGAGTCGATGACCAAACAATTGCAAATTTATTATCACAAAATTTTGCGCAAACCGGATCAGTTCGGGAATATGGACAGCAAAACCACGCCAGTAAAATAGTTTCGTTGATTATTAAGGAAATAAAAGAATGTGGTACATTACCAAACTTAGCTTCAAAATTTCGTCAAACAGCACGAGCAAAAATTGAAAAACAATATTTAGGAATTAAAAATCCCAAATTAATGTAATTTCCGGCACTATCGAGATCGTGAAATAGGCGCGTATTCTCTTTTTACCGCTTCACTCAACATTATTTTCATCAATGATTGATATGGCACATCTTTTTTATTAGCAATCATCTTCAAGTCATAAATCAAAGTGTTTGGCAATCTAACAGTAATCGGTTTTGCAGTTGGTTTTAATTGAGATAAATCCAACTCAACCCTCATCGATTCATCAAAATAATCAGTCGCATCGTGTGTCGCCCAAAAATCCCTTTCTTCATCCTCATTTTTAAATCTTGGTATTGGTTTTATTTTATTTTGCTTCTTATTTTATTTTATCAATTTTTTCTTATCCTCGCCTGTCAAGGGGAGGGTCCAAATTTCTTAATTTGGGGGTGGGGTTAGATTAAAAATCATTGTATAATCCACCATGAATCAAACTGATTATTGGCAAAAAGTTCATTTAAAGTATTCTCAACAAGACTGGTCAAAACAACCAAACATATTTGCCACAGATGCAGTAACCTACTTCCCAAAAACAGGAAAAATTCTTGATTTAGCTGCCGGTCTTGGTCAAGATTCAAAATATTTTTCGAGTCTTGGTTACAATGTCACCACTACCGATTTGATTTCTCCATCACAAGTTGTTGATCTTAATAATCCATTACCTTTTTCCAACAATTCTTTTGATATTGTTTATAGTCATCTTGGTCTTCACTATTTCTCACAAGATAGGACGAAGCAATTATTCGAAGAAATTTATAATACGTTAAAAGTGGGTGGAGTATTTTGTTCTATCTTTAACTTAGTTACTGACCCCGAAATTCCAGAACTAACAAAAATTGACACAGATTATTATCAAACTGCCGAGGGAATAAATAAACGATTTTTTAGTCCTGAATCTTTAAAACAAATGTTGCCCAAAGAATTTAAAATATTATTACTCGACAATAATGGCAAAACCATAAAAGACGGTGATGGGCGATTAGTTCGTCTAGTTTGCCAAAAATAAATTATAATATCTCATGATCAAAGCCATAACCTTCGACCTTGATGGTGTTTATTTTACGCAGGATAGTTTTAAAAAATTTAAATCAATTTTTCCAACTAATAATTCAGACCCCGACTTTGTTGAACATATCCTAAAAAAATCTGATGAAATGATGAATTTCAAAAAAGGGCTAATGACCGAAGACCAGTATTGGGAGTATGTAAATAAATCATTTGGCCAAAATCTATCAATAGACGAGATTACCAATTTATTGATGGATTCATATTCTGTGAATCAAAATGTCGTCGACTATGTCAAAAAAGTCCGATCTGAGGGCATAAAAACTTGTATTTGCACCAATAATTTCCCTACCCGTATCAACGCCTTAAATAAAAAATTTAATTTTCTTTCCGATTTTGATGTTCAAGTTTTTTCATATAAAGTTGGTTTTAATAAACCCGACCCAAAAATATTTCAAGAACTAATCGACAGTTCAGGAGTACTACCATCAGAACTTTTTTATGCCGACGACAATCAAAGTTGTGTCGATTCAGCCAAGTCCCTGGGAATAAATGCAATAACTTATACTACATTTGACAATTTTGTCAAAAGCTACTACACTCAGTAGTATGAAAACAGATATGTTAGGTTCTCTCGAACAACAGGTAATGGAAATTTTGTGGCAAGCCGATAAACCTCTCAAGCCTCAAGAAGTTCTCTCTCAAATGAAAGGGGACTATGCCTACACCACTATTATGACAATTTTAAAAAGATTGTCCGACAAAAATATCGTCTCTCGCAATCTAGCTGGCAAAGTCTATTTATATCAGCCTTGCTCGTGCAAAGACAAATTTGTCAACAAAAACTTGTCAGGTATTATCAGTGGTCTTGTTGATTCTTATGGTTCCTTAGCCATCGCCAATTTTGTTGATGTTATTAAAACCAACAAACAAGATTTAACCATATTAAAAGAATATCTCAAATCCCAAAAATGAGTCACAAAAAACTAAATTTTTTATCAGATGTTTATTTTAGTTTAATTTTATCTATAGGATTTTCTTATCTAGCCTTTCTTGTTTTTGCATTTGTTAAAATTTTCCCCGGTTTTGCCATGCAAATAATTTTTCTTCTCGACTCTCTCAAATTTGACAACAGTATTTTTACATTAATCTCTTCCAAAACTTTTTTAATAAACATTATTCCTGGATTTTTACTCTTTACTCTAATTTTTCAATTAATAAAATCGACCTTAAATTTGTTTAAAAATATTTGGCATACTAAAACCCTTATTAACAATCTAATTATTATCAAAAACACAAGCAAATATTCTGTTTTTAAATCAAAACAACTTTTAGTTTTTACCCTTGGTTTTTTAAAGCCAAAAATCTTTATCTCCTCGTCTATTTTTAAAACTCATAACAACTTAGAAATTAATTCCATGCTTGAACACGAAATTAATCATCGACAAAATCTCCACCCACTAAAACTATTTATTGCCAATTTTATAAAATCATTCTTTCCTCTGATTCCTGGAAAAAATTGGTTATTTGACAACTATTTGACCTCCACCGAAGTTTCCTCAGACGTTTATTCTCAAAATGTTACCAACACCAACAAACCCCTAGTTTCCGCTCTTCTAAAATTTCAAAATCAAAGTTTCAAAATTTTACCTGCCAGTATTAGTTATTTTAACAGTCAAAGTGAACGCATCAAAATTCTTACCGGACACAAGGGATTTATTCAACATTTACCCATGATATATAGTTCGTTAGTTATGACTTTAATTATGGTCTCGGCCTTGTCTATCAAAAATTCAAACTTTTTTTATGAATGTCAACATTTAATCAAATGCGTTGAAACATTAATGATGTCAAATAGTCAGCCTCTAATTCACCCCTTGACATGTACTTAATAAGCTACTACACTCTGTAGTATGTCAACCATCACCTATTACGTTCAAGGCATGCACTGTGCCGCCTGCGAAATTGTCATTGAAAAAACCATTATCAAAGAAAAACTAGTCGAGTCGGTCGACGCCTCAACCTCACAGGGTTCCGTTACCGTCGAATATAATTCAAAAAAAACTCTTCCAATCAATTATTTTAATAAATTATTTAAAAAAGATGGTTATTCTTTTTCGCCTGCCCTGTCAAGGGAAGGTGGCCGTAGGCCGGAAGGGTTTGA
Source organism: Candidatus Shapirobacteria bacterium (assembly GCA_009885205.1). Taxonomy (GTDB): domain Bacteria; phylum Patescibacteriota; class Microgenomatia; order UBA12405; family UBA12405; genus UBA12158. The sequence continues at coordinate 7,695 of VFLE01000111.1, forward strand.
TTCTGATCCCATAACTGCTCTTTTAATCGGTGCTGCCTTTATTGTTGGTTATATTCTCCTTTCTAAAACGGGATATGCTTCACTTATTTCCGTCAATGCTACCTCTTCACTTCCCGTTTTTTTCTTATTTGGACTTTTAGCTGGGGTCAGTAGTTGCGCTGCCTTAGTTGGTGGTATCGTGTTATCTCTTAGTAAACAATGGCTGACACAATATAAACACAATGATTCAACTCTAAAAAAGGCCGAGCCACATTTTATGTTCAATATTGGTCGTGTTATCGGCTATGCTGGTTTTGGCCTTATATTAGGTACAATTGGTAATTATTTTCGACTATCACCTGTTATTTCTGCTACCTTAGTTATCACTGTTTCTTTAGTTATGATTTTACTTGGTCTCCAAATGGTTGGAGTAAAAGCCCTACAACGTTTTCAAATTCGTTTCCCCAAGTTTTTAACTGGCAAATTATCTGACGAATCAAATTTCCAAGGTCGTTTTGGACCGTTTATCATGGGTGCCCTCACTTTCTTTTTACCATGTGGTTTCACCATCACCGCCCAGGCCCTTGCCTTGGCTTCTGGTGATCCAATTCAAGGTGCCTTAATCATGGGTTTATTTGCCCTTGGCACTGTCCCTGGCCTTTTAGCGATTGGCTTAAGTAGCGTAAAATTGTACAGTAATCCCCAAAAATCCAAACAATTTTCGATTATTGCCGGCATGTTGGTTTTATTTTTTGCTATTTTTAACATTAATGCTCAATTAAATGTTTTAGGTATTTCGGCCCCATCAATAAACACCAAAACTTCTCAAAATTTACCTGTGTTAGAAAACGGAGTTCAAGTAATAAAAATAACCGCTGGTTCAACTTATTCTCCTAACAAAATTATTCTTCGGGCCAATACTCCTACCCGTTGGGAAGTAACAGCTTCTGGCATTAGTGGTTGTACCAACGCCATTATTTCTCGTGGGCTTTTTACTGGTCAAATCGATCTCGTCGAAGGTCAAGTCTCTGTCAAAGAATTTACTTCCCCCAAGCCAGGCCTTTATAAATTTAGTTGTTGGATGGGCATGGTTACCGGCACTGTCGAGGTCGTTGATGGTAGTGGCTCAATTGGAGCCAACACCAATGCGCCTGTCGAATCTGGCGCTAAGGGTTGTGGTTGTGGTGGAGGCGGAGGTACCACTTGTGGCAGCAGATAAAAATTAACCCATTATTTATTTTTTAAAAAATATGAACACAAATACAATCACTTTTAAAGTTAACGACATGCACTGCGCTTCTTGTCCTCGTTTAATTCAAATGGACCTCGAAGATAAACCCGGTGTTATTGCCGTTAATGCCAATTTAGAAACAAAATTAGTTGTTGTCGAATATGACCCTGTCAATCTTTCAGTTCTCGAATTAATTCAAACCATTAAAGATTCAGGCTATACCGCTACTATTTTATAGTTATAAATATGAGTAAATTATTAATATTCATCCCTATAGTTATTATCATTGTCTTTGTATTTGTTTCAAACAATAAATCAAAGCCAATGCCAACTCCAAGCAACATCAACACTCAAAAAATAGATTTTACCGGTGAAAAAGGTCAAACAGTTAATTCTAATAATAATCAGATTACAATTTCAACAGCAGATTTTGAAACGAACAAAGTTAAATTTTTCAATACTACCTTGACCGATGGTAAAACAGTTTATTATCTAGTATTAAAAGACAAAGATGGTAATTTTCGCGCTGCCGCCAATGCCAACAAACAATGCGCTATTTATGGCAAGGGTTATCGCCAAGTAGGAGATCAAATAGAGTGTTTAACTTGTAACAAAAAATATCCCGTCACCGATTTTGCTATCGAAAAACCAGATTGTAATCCATATCCTATCAATGCCAAGTTGCCAATAAATAATGGTCAATTAATTATTAGTTCATCAGAGTTAGAAAGTATTGCCTCACTTTTCTAATCATTATAAATATTATAAAAATATGAAAAATAAAATAAAATCAAAGCAGGTGATTTTATCGGTTCCCGATATGCATTGTGCCTCATGTCCCAAAGTTATTTCAATGGGGTTAAAAGATCTTTCTGGTGTCAATTCTGTTGATGCCTCTTTAGATACCAAACAAGTGACTGTAAATTTTGATCCATCAAAAATAAAAATTAATGATTTATTGGCAAATATAAAAGAGTCAGGATACATAGCCACAACTTCGGGAAAAACACTATCTTCAGAAATTGTTGTCCCTCAAATTGTTTCAACACCAGTCGTCGCTTCTGGCACCCAAGTGGCTCTTCTAAATTTAACCGGCATGCACTGCACCAGCTGTGCTGGCCTCATCGAACGTTCCGTCAAAAAAGTCCCCGGGGTATCTGAAGTCAATGTAAATTTTGCCTCAGAAAAGGCCAGAATTGTTTACAATTCTGCCACCACCAAAATAGAAGATTTGATAAAAGGGGTAGAAAATGCTGGTTATCATGCGTCTTTACCTGGTGAAAAAGAAGAAAATCACAAGGAGAAGAGGGCACTAGAAATTAAATATTGGTTTTCCAAATTTATGATGGGGCTAGTTTTAAGTTTGCCTATGATTTTATTTATGGCTTACGATTTTACCACCACAGCTATTCCATTTAAAAGTATTATTATGCCCTATTCTGGGATAATTTCGTTAATTCTCACCACCCCAGTACTATTCTATGTTGGTTCAAACTTTTTTGCTGGATTTTGGTCAGCATTAAAAATGCGCACTTTTTCTATGGATTCCCTGATTGCCATCGGCACTGGCACTGCCTTTATTTATAGTGTCTATGAATTTATTAAATATTTAAATGAGACAGGTTCAGTCATTGGTCTAAACAGTGTCAAAATTCCCAATCTCTATTTTGAAGTTGCCGCTTTTTTGATTACTTTTGTCGCTTTGGGTAAATTTCTCGAGGCCAAAGCCAAGGGTAAAACCTCCGAAGCTATCGAAAAATTAATGGGTTTAGCCCCAAAAACTGCTCGTGTTTCTCGCAATGGTCAACAAATCGATATCCCCGTAGAACAGGTAATTGTTGGTGATATTGTCATCGTCCGTCCCGGCGACCGTATCCCTGTTGATGGTGAAATTATCTCGGGTTACTCCGCTGTTGATGAATCTATTTTGACTGGTGAATCATTACCTGTCGAAAAACAAATAGGGTCAAAAGTTTACACTGCTTCCATTAACAAAACCGGATCGTTCGAATTTAAAACCACCAAAATTGGCGCCGATACTGCTTTAAGTCAAATTGTAAAATTAATCGAAGATGCCCAAGGTAGCAAAGCTCCAATTCAGGGTTTTGCCGACAAAATTTCTGCCGTCTTTGTCCCTGTTGTCATCATTATCGCCATTCTTACTTTTATAGTTTGGTATTTCTTACTTGGTGCCACCTTAACTTATTCACTTTTAGCCTTTGTTGCCGTCATTGTTATCGCCTGTCCTTGTGCACTTGGATTAGCTACTCCCACCGCCATTATGGTTGGAACAGGTAAGGGTGCTGAGCATGGAGTCCTAATCAAAGGTGGCGAACCTCTCGAAATGGCCCAAAAAATTCAAGCTATAGTCTTCGATAAAACGGGAACTCTCACTAAGGGCAAACCCGAAGTTACCGATTTTATAAATTATTTACCCGGCGATCAATCTGTTCTCTCAATTTTGTATTCGATAGAACAAAAATCTGAGCATCCTTTGGCCGAATCAATCGTTCGTTATGGTCAATCATCAGGCGCAATCAATTTCCCAATTGATGATTTTCAGGCTATTCCTGGTCACGGTGTCAAAGCTACTGTTAATGGTCAAATTTACTTTGTTGGCAATCGCAAATTATTAGAAATCAACAATATCCCTCTTACTGCCAGTTACGATATGGAAAGATTTGAAACCGATGGTAAAACAGCTATGTTGATAGCCAATAGCGAAAAAGTTTTAGGTCTCATCGCCGTTGCCGATCAAGTCAAAGAATCTTCTGCCTCCGTTGTCGCCAAATTAACCAAAATGGGAATTAAAGTGTTCATGATTACTGGTGACAATCGTCGCACCGCCGATGCTATCGCCAAACAGGTTGGAATTACTAATGTTTTAGCCGAAGTTTTGCCTCAAAACAAAGCCGAAGAGGTCAAAAAACTTCAAGCTTCAGGTTTAATTGTGGCCATGGTTGGGGATGGTATTAATGATGCTCCTGCGTTAACCCAGGCCAATCTTGGTATTGCTATGGCTAGTGGTGCCGATATTGCCATGGAATCGGGTGGAATTGTTATTATGACCAATGATTTAAATGGTGTTCTCACTGCCATCGATCTCTCTCGTCAAACCGTTAATAAGATTCGTCAAAATATGTTTTTTGCCCTATTTTACAATGTTTTGGGTATCCCCATCGCCGCTCGTGCTCTCGTTGGTATTGGTCTGGTGCTTAAACCAGAATTGGCTGGCCTAGCTATGGCCTTATCCTCAGTTTCAGTCGTTACTAATTCTCTAACCCTAAAATTTTTTAAGCCCGGCAAATACAATTGGATTTCTTCCATTGCCCCCTATGCTATGGTTGGTTTATTTTTATTCGTCTTTCTCGAGTTTGCTCGATTTTCTTCAGCCATGGGCGGTGACACTTCGGTCAAATCTTATTTGGTCGACAGTCCTTCTATCAAAACCTTAATCAATCGTCTTTTGATTGATAACCCTAGCAAGATATTTTTAGAACAGTCACCTAAACTATTTTTAGGTGTCGACAAACTTCCTGATTCAATAAAAATTACGGAAGGTTCGGCCGATATTTCCGGTCAAAATACTGTAGTTTTGGGTTCTCTTGAAGCCAGTATGATGATGGAGGAGGGGTTAATCGAAGGTGTAGGATCCGAAATTCCTGAGTTCTTTGGCCTTCCAAGTATCAAGGTCGTTGGTATTCTCGCCCCTACCGGTACCATTGTCGACGATTATCATTTTATGAGTCAATCTACTTTTGCAAGATTAACCGCCGCCAAAGATGATGTCTTAATTTCCGAAACCCCATTGGGTGATTTAAAAATATTTTATTTGTACGATTCAAATAATATTCCAGCCCAATTCAAGGCTGTAATCGATCCTCTCAAGCCAGTTTATACTATTGATGGCATCAATTATTTATCAACCTCCATTGGTTACGACGAAGCCAAAATGATGTTAGACGAAAAGTTGATTACCCAAAAGTTTGATACTCTCAAAGGCTTTTTTGGCAACAATGTTATCATCACAAGTCTCCCCAAAAAGACCTACACTTCCCTCGACATGATGCATTTCGTGCCACGAGAGTTTAAAGATAATTATTTAAAATAAGCACATCATTATTTGTAGGAACAGATCCGTGCCTGCCCGCCTATGGTGGGTATCTGTTCCTCTCCTTTTAAAAATCATGAAAATTTTTTTCATTTTAATTTTAATGGCAGTAATTGGATCTTGGATTTTAAATCATTCATTTACTAAAACTCAAAAAGATACTTTTGTTATCAATCCTATTGTTCCAACTGTTACCCCGGTACCCACTGTTTCTTCGCCTGTTCAGCTCCTCTCGGCTACCTACGGCCCTCCCTTAGGGTTTGACCCCGTCGAATTCACCATCAAAGCCGGTATCCCCGCCCGTCTCGAAGTTTTGGCCAGCGAAAACGGTCGCGGTTGTATGGGTAGTTTGATGGTTCCCGACTTTTCCACTCAGGTCGAATTCTTTGAAAAAGGTAAAACGAGTATTATTGACTTTATCCCCACAGCACCTGGAACTTACTATATAACTTGTGGTATGGGCATCCCCCAAGCCACCATTATTGTAAAATAATTCTTTTTAATATCCACAACCCTCCCCACAAAATTGGTTGGTGTAAAAGATAAATTAACAAAGACTTTTGCCCGATATTTGCCAAAAAATTAGTTTTGATACTTTTATTAAATTTAATAATTCTTCCCATTATCATTCCCAAAATAACGACCCCAAACCAGGGGAGTAATGGAAAATAGTCCAAACTACTAATATTTTTCAAAAATATATTTTGAAATGCAAAACCCAAACATATTAATAAAATACCAAATATTAATAATGTAATTTTATTTTTCCAATACAAAAACGGAACTATTAAAATCAACGATATTGACATAAAATGTAAAATCCCAAAAAAAATAAAATTATCGGGAAACAAAAAATAAGTCACCAAGCTAATCACCCCCGCCCACAATCCAATTTGTATTGCTCTTTTTCCAAAATATAACAGCACTATTTCAACCCCTTCTTTTTTAATTTTTTCAAACTTAATCACTGCCGACATTCCCAAAAGAAATATAAACAATGTCGCCACTGCTCGAGCCAACAGTACTATTGGCATTTCAAAAACTCCAATTGGTATCTCAAAAATCATCTCCACATCCACCAAAAAATGGTACAAAATCATGCCCAATATTGCTATTCCTCGAGCCGTATCAATTTGCCAAAATCTATTTTGTGAGTTTTTCATACACCCACCCCACCGAGCAAACCAAAACCCACACCATCACCGCATAAAACAATGCTCCAGTAAACATTTCAGGGACAGTTAGGGCAGTAGCTTGTAAATTAGTTAACTTAATTCCATGAAAAGCCAAAGCATACATTCTAAATGAAAAATCAGGGAACAAATTGGTAATTATCGAACAAAGCAAAAAATAAACAAAGGTCACCATTGCTGCCGCAGTTGCCAAAACTCGATGTTTTATCATTTTTTTATTAAATTAATAATTACTTATTTATACTCTTTTTATGTCCAGAATGATCCATACCTTTCATCATAAATAAATGCATTAAAGGACACAATAGCAATATTCCAAAGGTAAAAACTGCCGACCATTGAATTTTAAACACATAAACAGCTACCAACGCTACCACAATAACCACCAAACAATTTTTCAAACTTAAATATTTCTTCATATACTACAAGTGTAGTAGTATCATCTCCAAATGTCAACCAATTTTATTTCAACGCTTCATCAACCACACTTTGTAAATCAGTATAGCTATACGCTCCGGCGAAATTTTGCGTATTTACAAAAAAGCTCGGTGTTCCATTAAATCCAAACTGAGAGGCAATCGCCATATCAGTCGCTGGTCTATCATCATATTTACCACTATCAAGACATGATTTAATAAAGCTACTATCAACTACCCCTTTCAAAAATTGAGCCATATCACCAGATTTAGTCTTATCATTTTTAACCGTTGTATTTATCAATGTATATCCACTGTCAGTCATCAATAAATCATGGGCCTGCCAAAATTTTCCCTTTTCCTTGGCACAATAAAGCGCTTTTGTCGCCATTTCTCCGTTACCGTGACCATTGGCATAAACCCATACAAATCCAGCTTTACCCGCATCTACCAGTTTTTTCATCTCTGGCACTGGGGCTACATAAGTTCCTCCGTCAGCCTTTAAAATAAATTGAGGCCCCATTTGTTTGTTTAAAGTTCCATTTTTGCCGGCTGCTGCATGACAATAGGGGCAGCTGGGGTCGGAAAATTCAACAAACAAAACCTTACTATCTTTATTTCCAAACGCCAAATTTTGATCATTAAACAAAGCTTTAACTTGATCAATATTTACCGTTGGTTTAGCTGGCTGTTGTTGCGCTACTGGCGCCTGTGTAGTTGGAGTGGTAGTAGAAACATTACTATTTTTTCCATAAAAATATCCACTGGTTCCCACTAGTCCCACAATAGTTAAAACAGCCAACAACACTCCACCAAAACTTATCTTTACTTCATTATTTTCTTTCATACTAACATTATATTAATATTAGTTACTTCTGTCAACCATCAAATACTACATACTGTAGTTATTTAAATTTATTTGTTAAAATAATTAATGAAAAAAATATTATCGATATCTTTTTTGGAAATTGTTTTTTGGAAATTGTTTTTTCCGCAACCAGTTGCGGCTCAATGTCCTGTTTGTATTGTTACTGTCGGTGGGGGAATGTTACTTGCCAAAAAACTTGGCATCGACGATCTCTTAGTTTCTATTTGGATTTCTGCCCTCAACACTGCTATTGCTTTTTATTTAGCCCCAAAGCTGGCTGCCAGGCCGCCCGCCGGCGAGGCAAAAGTTTTTATATTAAAAATATTAAGTAATCCTTGGTTTTTATCTTTTTTATTATTCGCTACCACTTTAATATATTTCCAAACTTCCGGTCAGCTTTACCATTCCAAAAATCAATTATTAGGGTTGGATAAAATTCTTTTTGGCCAGACTATCGGTCTATTGGCCATGTTTATCGGTAACTTTATTTATGGTTTTACTAAATATAAAAATGATGGCAAAGCCATTTTTCCTTATTCCAAAGTCATTTTTCCTGTTGGATTAGTTTTGATAATCACCCTCGTCTTTAAGTTTGGTTTCAACCTGTAAAACATATTGATATTTTTGTAGGAACAGACCTATGCCTGCCCGCCTATGGTGGGTGTCTGTTCCTTTCTCAATCATTTTATTTTTCCTCTATAATTTAATCAGTGAAAACACATCGTCATCATCACAATTTAGCCTTGCTGGCTTTTGGATTAATTTCTGCCATCATCATCTCTCGTCTGCCTTTTTTTGAAACCATAATCCAATCGGTTTCCCAGCTTGGTTTTATCGGTGCTTTTTTGTCGGGCCTGCTTTTTGCTTCCACTTTTACCGTTGCCACTGGTGGTCTTTTATTAATTAATTTATCAAACACCCTCAATCCTTTACTCCTCATTATTTTTGGAGTCCTTGGTGCTGTCTCTGCCGATCTTTTAATTTTTCTTTTTGTCAAAGATCAAATTTCTACCGAAGTTACCCCAATTTATGAAAAATTTATTGCTCATCATCACCTAAAAAAAATCCTTCACACTCGTTATTTCTCTTGGACCCTCCCCGTTTTGGGTGCTCTCATTATCGCCTCACCCTTACCCGACGAGTTAGGTGTCAGCTTAATGGGTATTTCTGCCATGACTATCAGTAAATTCGCCCTCATTTCCCTTTTTTCCCACACTATTGGTATGATTTCCCTAGTTCTCCTCGCCGGCGCCATTTCGTAACAGTTTAAACAACTTCCACATTAACCATACTGCCACTAGACCAAAAATTTGTCCCCAAATTAAGGCAATTCGTGGACTAGTCCAGTCAGCAATTAATCCTAAAATAGTTGCCGCAATCGCAAATGAGATACTTTTTCCTAACGAATTTAGTGACCCCATGGTCGCTCTTTGTTTATCCGAAAATTCTTTTTGGAATAACGAATTTTCTGCCACTGAACTGGGTCCGTATAGTATTGATGTTGTCGACATTAATGCAGGTGAAGCAACTGAGGGTATAAATAATGCGACCAAATCTATTATTTTACTGTAAATCACATCAATCCATAATATATTTATCGATTTAAACTTTTTAATTATTTTTCCACTAAAACCAAATCCAATTGCCGCTCCAATATTTGATAGCATTTGGGACAGTCCTACTGCCCACAAGGGCCACAAACTAGCTACAAATACACTTCTAAATTGAAACCCTGCTTCACTCAACCCAAAACCAATTATTGAAGACAAACTTAATAATCTTAATTTCTCGTTACCAACAAAATTATTCCAAGCCTCTTTCAAATGTAAAAAGATATTTCCCTCACCCACAATTTTGTCTTTTATTTCAATAAGCCAAAAGCTCGTAAAAAAACATAAAAATAGAGGAAAAACTGATAACCACATCACTAAACTAAAAGAATATTTATATGCCAGAATTCCTCCCAAAAGTGCTGCAATTCCCAATGCCCATTGTTCTGCTGAGCCAATAAATCCCATAAACTTTTCCAATTCTTCTTTTTTATCTGACTTATTCAGGCTATCATAGAGAAGGGCGTCATTATTGCCACTATAAAAAGATCGTCCCAGTCCACCCAATACTGCACCAAGTGCTAGCCACCAAAAATTTAATCCAATAGCATAAGAAACCCCCGATAATGTGTATGCCAATCCTCCCAGCAACGTAGTATATTTTCTCCCTATTTTATCTGAAAAAACACCTGTCGGCACTTCAAACAATGCTCCACTAATATTGGCAATCGAAAAAATACTTAGTCCCAAGGCATATGACCCCGACACCTTAGAAAAATAAATGGCCGCAATTGGCGCCCACAAACTAAAGCCAATAAAAAACCCCTGCCAAGTTAATATCTTAATATTCCTAGAATAATCCACGAAATATTATAGCAATAAAGAGTATTATAAATATATTTTTCCCCTCCCTGTCAAGGGAGGGGTTAGGGGTGGGTTTAATGATAAAATATTGAATGATAAAAAACACCGATCTTCAAAAATTCATGTCCAAAATTAAATCAGCCGAACAGGGTCACGAAATGGACCTCGCCTCGGGTGAAGACCTGTCCATGGCGGTGATGAATTTGATAGCCATCGAGGAACACATGTTTTTTAATGCCAATAAAACTGGCAAGACCAAATATTTTGATTTACTAGCTGAAACCCGAGAAATCCGCAAAGTATTAATGAAAATGTTAATTCCCAAGTATGAAGGTGAGGTTTGGTGTACTAGCAAGCATCTCTTGGCCGCCTCAATGCGAGTTATGGAAGTGGGTACCAAATATCAAACCAAAGGTGACACCAAAACTGCCAATGATCTCTTTAAAAAGTCTTACGATCTATACAATCTTTTTTGGGCTTTAAATCTGGGAATGACCGACACCAAGTCAGTATCAGTCTCAGAAATTCAAAAAGAAGAACTAGCAAATGAAACACCAATCAAACATTCAGAAAGTAGTTTACTAAGTAAGTTTAGTGGTACAATCGGCAAAATTCTTGATTGTTGTCGCGAATAAAAAACTAATTACCCAACATTCTGATCATTTTCTTTCTATCCAAAATCACAATTTCTCTTTTTTCGTTTTTAATCAATCCCATTTTTTGCAATTTAAGCATTTGCAAGGTCACTGTTTCTCGAGTTAACCCTGTCATCGAAGCTATTAATTTGTGAGAAACTTTAAACTTTACCACTATCTTTTCACCTTTTTTCACTCCAAAATCTTGGGCCAAAGAATAAATTAAACCAATTATTTTTATTTTGGCCTCGCTACCAATAATTTGCAACATGTTGGCGGTTAGACTGGAAAATTTATTCAAAAAATCCGCCATCACTTCTTTGTCAATTATGGGGTTACTTTTTACAAACTTCAACCAATCATCTTTCGGAGCCGTCGTTACCATCACCGGTGTCATTGCTTCGATGTAATATTTATTCTTTGTTTGGGTTAATAGGGAAACCAGGGACAAGTAAAATAGTGGTTTAAAAAACTGTAAGCTTGTTTCTTTTCCTTCTTTAGATCGTAAATAAACTCGAATATAGCCATTCTTAACAAAAGAAACCCCCTCAAAATTGTCGCCAGGTTTATAAATTATTTCCCCCTTCTTGTATTTTCTTGCCGGATATTTTGAAAAAAAGTTAGCTACCATAATCTACTACCAACATGGTAGTAATTAATTATAAACTATTTAGTTGCTTTTGCCAACTACGAATAATTTCAAAGCTATCATTCCAAAAAGACTTAGATCTTATATCAATTCCATTTTTCAACAACAACTCTTGTGGGTTTTGGCTTCCCCCTGCTTCCAAAATATTTTCAATTCTGGGCAACCATAAATTCTTATTTTCCCTATATTTTTTATACAGACCCAAAGCCAATAATTCCCCAAAGTTATAGGCATAACAATAAAAAGGGGAATCAAAAATATGGGAAATATACGACCACTCGTATTGGAATAAATTATCAATCTTGACCGACGATCCAAATTGTTCTTTCAAATTGTTTAAATACAATTTACACAAATCTTCTACTTTTATTCCCTCAGGAATTATTTTATGAGCTTCAATTTCAAACAACACAAAATAATTTTGTCGCAAAATTGTGGCATAAGCATCTCCCATTTTGTCAGACAATAACGATTTTTTTATTTTAGGATCAAGTTCTTTTTCCAAAATATCATCAAACAAAATCATTTCTGCTAACGTCGAGGCTGTTTCTGCCAACGGCAAACCTGCATGTTGTGAACCAGAATAATGTTTCTGGGCATATAGTGAATGAATTCCGTGCCCCAGTTCATGAGCCAAGGTTGACACATCCCTCGCCCTACCCATAAAATTCAATAAAACGTATGGTTTAATTGTCGGGGTTACGGTAGCACAAAACGCCCCACCCCGTTTATCTTTTTTTGGCATCCAGTCTACGTGCTGAGCCTCCAAAATCTCCTTGGCATATTGCCCAAATTTTGGGCAAAATTTAGTCAAGCTTTCTAACACCAATTTTATCGCTACCTCTTTTTCAATTTTCACTTCTTTTTTATCAATTGGGGCATAAACATCGTGTCTCTCCAATTTATTTTTTCCCAATTCTTTCGCTTTCCATTTAAAAAAGTTGTGAAAGACATCACGATTGTTTTTACAAGCCACCAACAATTCTTCTATCGCTTCGTTTGAAATATCGTTACCAATATTACGTACTTCAATCGGTGAATCATATTTTCGAAGCTTTGCTTCATATCCCCAATCTTTAACAATCGCACTATAAGCTGCAAAAAACTTATGTACATTTTTCTTTTGTTTGGTCAACAGCTCTTTATACGCCGCCCTTCTAATTTTTTCTTTTGGGCTATGTGTTAACGATAATAACTCAGACTGTGTTTTTATTTTTTTTATTTTCTTCCCAATCTTTAAAGTATATTCAATTTCTGTTTCCATCATTTCCCGAAGTTCCGCCACCACTCCAATCCCATTCATATCTTTATTAATTATCAAATTTTCAATTTCTTCACTCAAACTATGTTTGGCTTTATCACGGGCATATTTCAATCCATATTCCAAATCTTTAATCACGGCAAACAACCTTTTGGCATTTTTATCATCCAAAATTGGCTCTCGTTTGCCTTTTAACCACATCGATATTTTAACGGCCGTTTCCGATATTTTTAGTTGTAACTTTTCAGTTTTGGCTTGCAAAAATTTAGCCTCCGAATCTTTTTGATTAGTCGATTCCATTAAACTAGGCAAATATCCCAACCGTGCCATTTTAATTGACATTGCCTCGTCAAAATTTAAAAATTTTTCAAATTCCTTATTACCAATTTCTGGTTTTAGCTTGATAACCCAATCTTCCAAAATTTTTCCATCTTTTTTTATATCTTCAAAAAGACTACCAAAATCTTCTTTTTTTAAAATATCATCCAAGTTCCATTTTAAATTCATGCCTCTATTCTACTTTAAGTATCATTTCCTTTCCACAACAAACCAAGGTTCCACCACCAACTTTTGTCACAGTTATTTCATTCCCACAAACCGTACAATAATATTTCTCTCCAATTTTCTTTACAGCCATATTTTATTTAATTAATAATTTTCTATCTCCATTATTGAGTATTGCACTATATTCACTCATAAACAACTTAAACATTTCATAAAAATTTTCGTCTCAAATAAACCATTTTTCGGCATATTTAGTTATTTTATCAACATCATAATTCCATTTTTTCAATCTTTCAGATGCGATTTTAGTTGGTAACAATATGTCATTAACAAATGCTGCAACACAATCAATTCCTTTTGCATACAACGATGTTACTGTTTTGTGGTCTTCAAATTCTAAGAACCATTCCCATTGATTTTTATCTAAAATATTTTTTACAATATCCCTCTCGTTGTTTGCATTTTGCTCTGTTTTTAACGATGTGGGGATATCACCTGTCACTGTTTCACCGATATCATGAATTGACAACATTGCCAAACATCTTTCAATGTTTACTTCATTTTTTCTTGAGATATGTGGGTAAATGTATGTGGCAATAATAGGCAATAAACCTACATGTTCAACTAAATTTTCTCGAATACTCTCATCGTCAATTTTAAACTTACTACTATACCTATCTTTTACTATCGTCGATCTTTTAACTTTCCAATATTTAGTAACTATTGTCAACAAATCAAAAACTATTTTATTTGAATCATTCATATCATATTTTACTCCCTTTTTGTCTCCCGTACTCCCACATCAAAATCCCCGCTGTTACCGACAGATTTAAACTCTGAACCATTCCCAACATTGGTATATAAATTTTTTGATCTGCTCCCTCAATCGCCATCTGACTTAAGCCCCGATGCTCATTTCCTAAAACTATTGCCGTTTTTTCCTGAGATCTGATATCTGACAAACTGAGATCTTTAGCTTCCCCATCCAGTACTGTTGCATAAATTTTATAGCCCTCTTCCTTTAGTTTCTTGTAACATTCACTTGTCGATTTAAAAATTTCAAAATCCAACCACTTATTGGCACTACTCGAACTGGCTTTGCCCACTTTTTTTGGGTTAAAAACTTTTTCCTGGTCAAAAATAATATAAATTTTCCCAAAACCAAAGGCATCCGCCGATCGCCACACTGCTGCCGCATTGTGAGGATCATGAATGTCTTCTAATACAATTATCCCCTGATGTCTGTTTTCCATCACTTTATTAATTTTTTTCTGTCTTGTCGTAATTTCTTCCATTGGTTATTTTACCTTAATTTTCCACAAATTATTTTCTTTCACGTATTCTTTAATTACATAACCTTCCCAACCATATTCATTTATTTTATTTCTATTACCACTGTCCAACAATCTATAAGCATCACGATATTGACTGTTGTTTATTAGTTCATTCCACTTTATTACTGTATTACTTTTATCCGGGAAAAAATTAAACCACAACCAGGGTGTGTAACTCAGCAAAATTAATATCAATACCCAGTTTCGTTTTTCAAAATACTTCCCTACAATTAATATTAGTATTGGTGTCAAAAAAACCAGGTATCTTGGCCAAAAATCAATTGTTAGACACATCAATATATACCCCATTCCCATCAATGATAAATACACATATTTTAAATTTTTGAAAAATAAAGTCCTTACTAACAATATTGTACCTATAGGTAAAATAGCCGACCATCCTGTCATCGTAATTACTGTCCCTCCCACCCAAAAACCTTTATATTTATCCAAAAATATTGTTTTAAAAATATTCAACACATCGTGACTACCACCATTACCTTTTTGAAAATTAATTACTTTTTCATGTAGACGAATCCAATGTATTGGGTTTAGATGTGCCACAAAATAGCATGTATAGGCCAGCACATATCCACCAATCACCCAAAACAAAAACATAATCATCTCTTTAATAAAATTATTTTTTGAGTTTTTATATATCCACCACCAGTCAACCAAACCAATCATTGGTACAAAGTACATTGGTTTAGTTCCTGCCACCAATCCCAAAAATATTGCACTCAGGGTATACCGTTTATTAAATAAAAAATATACATGAATCAAAAAAAACAGTGTCATTGGTAAATCAAGCATGGTTTGCCCTATTTGTTCAATTATCAGCGGGTTTAATACCCACAAATACACCACTAGCCAATTTTTTGATACAAGCCAGATTGCAAAAATTGACAATAAATAAAAACCAAAACTAATTAAATATGGGTTACCCAAATATTTTGCCCCTACTCCATACCAATATTTACCCATTGGTGGCACCCAATAATCAACATTAAATGGGTTTTCACCGTTTACCAATCGATATCCAATATATCTATATACGCCTTCATCAGAAATTACTCTTTTACTATTAGGTATGTTCCATTGCGAGGTGTAATAATAATTCTCCCAATATTCCGGCTCAAATTTATAAGCAAATATCCAGCGGTTAAAATAACTAACAATCAAAATTATTACAATTAACCCTTCCCA
>VFLE01000105.1 GCA_009885205.1 Candidatus Shapirobacteria bacterium
CCCTTGGGTCCACAACAATTTCACTCTTGTATTCTTCCTCAAAATCACTATATTAAACATACGTGAACTCTACTATCATCAATCTCCCTCATACTCGCCCATTAATCGCCAAAAACAACCGTAGTTGTCACAAATTACCCAAAAAAGTCGCTATAATTTTTACCGATGAAAAACGTGAATATTTTTACACCGACGAAGAATTTTGGACTGTCGAAGGCTCGGAAGAAGAAGCCCATACTTTTCAACCCTATTTTGACAAATTAAATGTAAAAACAGTTTATTTAAAAGGTGACGCTAATCTTGCCAAAAATCTTCGCAAAGAACAACCTGACATGGCCGTTAACTTAGTGACAACTGTCAAAGGTTATGATTATTTGGGGGCCACTATTCCCTCTATTTTAGAATTACTCGAAATTCCTTACACCGGTGCCTCAATTTTGGGCTTTGCTCTCGGTTGTAATAAATATTTAATCTACGCCCTATTATCACAACACGGTATACCTGTTCCCAGATTCCAACTACTAACATCCAATAAAACCGTCATTGATCCATCATTACGCTACCCTCTAATTCTTAAACTTAACGAAGAACATAGTAATGTTGAAATCAAAAGAGAATCTGTTGTCGAAAATGAAACACAACTCCGCAAACGTTTACGATATTTATTACGTAAATACGAACAAGACGTTCTCGTTTCCGAATTTATTGATGGCCGCGAATTTGGATCTTTTGTTTTTCAATCATATAATAAAAAAGTATATTCGGTTGAACGCAAAATTCACCTCCCTAACAACAAATCTCGTCACGAATTTCTCGACTACGACATTGTTTGGGGTGAAGATTACGATAATTATCAAAAATACGTCAAGTACGAAAAATATCACGATCACTTGCTCGAGGCATTAGTTAAAAAAGCTTTTAAAGTCGTCAAAATGGATGACTATGGTAAATTTGATATTCGTATGGACAATCTCGGTAATTATTTTTTTATAGATGCCAACGCCAACTGTCATTTTGCCCCACTTGACGATAGTTCATCGGAGTTGTCTATTGCCATGAAGATGTATGGAGTACCTTTTAAGACTTTGCTTAAACGTCTTTTGCAAAACACCATGCGTGAATGGGGCTATTAATAATTAATATGGAACCAAATTTACCAAAAAAAGTCGCTATTTTATATTCTGACGTTAAACGCGAATATTATGCTACTGAAGAACTGTATCTCAGTGAAGTTGATGCCGATTTGTATGCCACCGATTTTGCCAAATACATCACCAAAATGGGGATTGATGTTATCACCATCGCCGGTGATGCCAATATGGCCCAAAAATTACAAAAATATCAACCCGATTTGGCCATTAATTTAGTTGACTCGGTTTGTGGACAGACTAGTCTTGGATCTTCTATTCCTGGTGTTCTAGAGGTACTCCAAATCCCCTACACCGGTACCGGTACCCTTGGTTGGGCACTAGGTTGTAATAAATTTTTAATGTACCAATTACTTCAATCAGCCGGAGTTCCTGTACCCACCCATCAACTAGTTAACAGTAGCAACGATATGATTAATCCCGAACTCCGCTATCCATTGTTCCCAAAACTAAACAACGAACATAGCAGTGTGGGAATTGGTGACGATAGTATTTGTTATAACGAACGTGAACTCCGCCTTAAACTTAAACAATTGATTACCACGTATAAACAACCTGTTTTAATTGATGAATTTATTGCCGGAATCGAGGTCACCGCCGCCGTTTTGGATGGTGCAAATCTCAAAGTTTATACTGTTCAACGAAAAGTTGGTGGTGGTTTTGAAGACGTGGTTACCTTTGACAAAAAATGGAACGACTATCTCAATTTAACCTATACTAAATACGAAGATCCGGTTTTAAAAAATTTTGTCAAATCTGCTTTTGATATTTTAAAAATGTCTGATTATGCCCGGATCGATATTCGTATCGACGCCGCCGGCCGATATTATTTTATCGACCCCAACGCCAATCCCTTTTTTGGCCCACCCCGCGAAACCCATGCCACTTACAGTATGATTCTGGATATGTATGGGGTCTCATTCGAAGAAACTTTAAAGAGATTATTTCAAAATACCTTACAAGAAGAACACAACGGCTGGCACTAAATTAACTCACTAATTTTTTTTCCGATTTTTTCAAAATCATCTTCTTTCCACCCCCGAGTCGTCATTGCCGGTGTCCCAATTCGTATTCCTGAAGGTTTAAACGGGCTACTTTGTTCAAATGGAATAGTATTAGCGTTAACAATTATTCCGTTATCTTCCAATTTTTCTGCCACTCTTTTTCCGTTTCCCAACCCCACATCAATTAATACCAAATGCTTATCTGTTCCTCCCGAAATAATTTTTAAACCCTCATCAATCAACACTTTTGCCAATACTTGGGCATTTTTTACTACTTGCCTGGCATATTTCTTAAATTCTTTCGTCTGACTCTCACCCAAGGCTACTGCCAATGCAGCAATAGTATGTATATGAGGACCACCTTGAAGTCCCGGGAAAACCGATTTGTTTATTGAATCTACCAAATCTTCTTTTGCAAAAATCATTGCCCCTCGTGGACCTCTTAAAGTTTTATGTGTCGTCATCGTCACTACATCCGCAAATTTAAATGGACCATTCAATACCCCAGCCGCAATCAACCCCGCCTCATGTGACACATCCGCCAAATAATATGCTCCTACCTCTTTGGCAATTTGTTCCATTTTTTCATAATCAATTTCTCGAGGATAGGCCGTTCCCCCCGAAATAATTAATTTTGGTTTAAATTTTTGGGCCTGTCTTTTTATTTCATCATAATCAAAAACCTGGGTTTTAAAATTTACTTTATAAAACTCCACCTCATAAATTTTGGAAACCAGAGTAATTTTTCTTTTTTCTGTCTGCCATCCATGTGACAAATGACCACCGTCGGGCAAATACATTGACATAATTTTGTCACCCGGTTCCAACAATGCATTGTAAACTGCCAAGTTGGCTTCACACCCCGAATGAGGTTGAACATTTACTCCCCAAATATTTTCGTCTAATCCAAAAGTTTTTAAAGCTCGTTCCTGACACAAATTTTCAATCTCGTCAATAATTTTATTTCCCTGATAATACCGTTTTCCTACATACCCCTCGGCATATTTATTTGACAAACAACTCCCCAAAGCTGCCTTTACATTATCCGAAATAAAATTCTCACTGGGGATTAAATATACCAGTTCTTTTTGTTGTTTCTCCTCTTTTTTTATCAAATCAAATATTTTATCCATTCGCTATTATAGCGCGGTCTTCTTGTCTTCCCAAGTAAACAATTCTCCCAAAGACTTATCCAAATGAATTCTTTTAATAATTTTTGCCATTAATGGACCAAGTGACAATACCACCACATTTTTTGGCAATTTATTTTCATCAATTGGTACCGAATTTGTCAAAATTATTTTATCAACACAACTACTGTCAAATTTTTCCTTGGCCTTTCCCGACAACAGTCCATGTGTCGCACAAACTATTACTTCACTGGCTCCATTTTCTTTTAATGCGGCCGCGGCCGCACATATCGATCCTCCGGTATCAATCATGTCATCCAAAATAATACATCTTTTACCGTCTACCTCACCCACTACATGGGTTACTTCCGATTCGTTATGAGCTTTACGAATTTTATCAATAATTGCCAATTTTAAACCCAATAAATCAGCCAATTTATTGGCTCTTTTTACCCCACCAATATCAGGACTAACTATTACCGCATTTTTTAACAATTTATTTCTTTTCAAATATTTGGCAAACAAGGGATATCCCAAAAAATGATCGACCGGAATATCATAAAACCCTTGAATTTGTTCGGCATGCAAGTCAACCGTCAATAATCTGTCGGCCCCCGCCTTGGTGATTAAATTTGCCACTAATTTTGCTGTAATTGCTTCCCGAGAAGCCGCTTTTCGATCTTGCCGACTGTAACAAAGATAGGGACAAATCAAATTAATTCGACCCGCCGACGCTCGCCTTAAAGCATCAACCATAATCAACAATTCCATTAATCTATCATTGGCTGGTGCTGATAAACTTTGAATAATAAAAACATCATTACCCCGAACCTGATTTTTTATCCTGACATAAATTTCCCCATCAGCAAAATATTTATCATCAACCGAAGTCAAAGGAATTTTTAGTATTTTAGAAATCTCATCTGCCAATACTTCATTTGATTTACAAGCGATTAATTGTAATTTCCTCATAGCCAATCTAGCCAATTCTATCACTCACCGTCACATTTTGTCTCACTTTAATCCCCGCATTCATTAATTTTATTTCTAATTCGTTTCTATTAAAAGGTTTCTGTAACAAAATTTTTGTTACAGATTCCTTATTCAATCCATCTTTCAACAAATTCCATTGCACACTTTCAAAGTCTGACGACATTATTACAATCTTATCAGGAGGAACATTCTTATCTTTAATCAATCTTTTTCTCAATTCAATTCCCATAAAGTCTATCTCATTGTTTACCCCAGACAACCTTGCATCTATTAAATAAAAATTAGCTTGTCGCCTATTATTAATCGCCACAGCAAAACTTTCAGGTGTTGGACATAATTTTATAACAACACCCTTATTAACTAATTCTGCCAACAACAAACCAACTACTTTTAATGTATCTTGGTGGTCTTCCACCACAACAATCTCGGGTATTTCTTCTCTTGTTCTTTTTTCAAACGGTGGGACAGTCACACTTAATTATATCATTTTAGTTCAAACACTACCACCACGCTTTTATCTTTTATATTATATTTTAACCAACAAAACTTATACTTAATTTGGTATCCAAGGCTGCTGCCATTTTTTTTAAAAAAATCAAACTTGGGTTTTCGATTACACCCGATTCAAAACGAGACAGTGCTGATTGACTTGTTTTCATTTTTAAAGCTAATTCTTTCTGTGTAATTTTTCGCTTATTTCTTAATTCAATCAAGTCACTAATTATTTTGTATTCTAATTCCAAACCATCATAAAGCTTCTTTGCTTCTTTATCTTTCAATAAATTGTTTTTTATTTTCTTCCATGTAGTCATAATTAAATATATCACAGATGATATGTTAAATGCAATCTTTTATGTGCCGTATTCAACTCTTGTAATGGCAGCTTTTTTGTTTTTTTAATAAACCAATTTAATAAAAATATTTTTTGCTTATCAAAACAATATAAAATTCTCATTTTTTGTCGACCTGTAGTACGTAACTCCCAAAAAGTGCTATCGATTTTTTTTGAATAAGGCATTGGTAAACTTAATCCATGTTTTTCCAATAAATCTATTTCTTTCTCAATTCTAGATTGACTATTTTTATCGAGTTTCTTTACAAATTTATTAAATTCATTTTCCAATTCATCTGGCACAATGACTTCATAATCCATAATCAAATTATGTACTTTTTTCGTAGTATAATCAACTTATGTTCACACCCTATTTAATCATCATCGGTCTCATTTTACTGTTCAAATCCATTGTTATCGTTAATCAATACGAACGTGGAATTGTCCTAACCTTGGGTACTTATTCTTACACTCTTGGCCCTGGTTTAAAATTAGTTTTTCCTATCGTTCAACGAGTCATCAAAGTTGATATTCGTATCAACACCCTCGATATTCCTAAACAAGAAATAATTACCAAGGATAATGTTGCTGTTTCCATCAACGCCGTTGTTTACTTTCAAGTCACCAAAGCCGAGGATGCCATTTTAAAAGTCAAAGATTTTGGCTATGCTGTCTCCCAATATGCTCAAACTGCTCTACGCGACGTCATTGGCGGAGTGGAGCTTGATCAACTATTAACAGATCGACAAAAAATTAGCGATGAAATCAAAGTAATTGTCGACAAAGAAACAGTTGATTGGGGTGTCGATGTCACCGGCATCAAACTCCAAGACATCGCTGTCCCCGACAACATGAAACGGGTTATGGCCAAACAGGCCGAGGCTGAACGTGAGCGTCGTGCCACCATTATTCGGGCTCAAGGTGAACTAACTGCTTCCGAAAATTTAAACAAAGCTATGAAGTCGTTGGCCGAGTCTAACGCTATATCACTCCGCACACTTCAAACCATCGAAAATGCCACCAATGGCCCCAACAACACCGTTATCTTCGCCCTACCTACAGAAGTTTTAAATGCCGTCCAGAAGTTGATTAAAAAATAAATCACCTTAAATTTACTTTACATTTAGGACAAACTGTTACCCCCTCACCTACTTCTTCACCACAAACAGGGCAGATCAATTTACCATTTATTCTTTGTAATTCAGTATATGGTTCTCCGTTTACCATTTCAATTTTAAACTTATAAACATTTTCAGTGCCATAAGAAGTTCCGTGTCCACCAACAGCATTTATCAAAAAACCCTGTCTGGCCATAATAGTTTCAAACGATACATTGTTACCCCTAGCTTTTTCTTTAGCGTATAAAACAGCTTTTAGCACTTTCTCTTTATTTTTTTCTTCACCACCATCAGCAATAAATTTCCACAAATCTTTAAATTCCGGCATCAATTTTTGACACTCATGCAACCACTCTTTTTGATCTTCAACTTTAAAACCTATCGGTTGACATCGTAAATCTTCAATATTACCAATCGTATTTCCTCCATTATCAATTAATTTTTTTCCCAATTTCAAAGATTCTGATTGGTTTTTTAGTAGAGGAATTCCATAACCTTGCAAACTCCACTCACCATTTTTAAATACAGGTAAATATATATTTAATCGCCCCTCTACATACGAACCACCTTCAGGGCCAATCCATACCACCAAATTACTTCCATTTTTGGCCAACTCAAAAGCGTTCATTGTTGCTTGCCTTTCTGCATCAGCATGTTCATTCCAATTCCAATCATCTTGATCAATTCGACTTTCCGAGTATTCATCCGCTCTTACAATTCTTTTTCTAGTATCGCTTACAACTGCTTCTTCTCGAAACACCTTTTCAATATCACCGTCAGGACTACTGTTCACGTCATAAAACTTTTTTGATCTAGAAATCAGCATATCTTCCACCGGTGCCGTCAACAACTTTTGTTCTCGAGGAATTGTAACTACATTTGCTCCCACCAAAAACGATACCATCCAATCCAAATTCTTGTTTTTTTGTTCAACGGTTCTCATCATACTTTTTGCTCGAAAGTTTAAAAGGATCCGACTTGGTCCGACGTAGTCCCAAAGGGACGAAGGCGACCTATACGGTTGCGGCACAGTTTGAGAATTACACTCAATTCACTTATGTTTTATTTTTCTTCTTCTATTCTACTTAACAAATAAATGTAATCCGACAATCTATTTAAATAAATCAAAATATTTTTATTTTCTAAAAACACTACCGATCTTTCGGCTCGTCGACACACCGTTCTAGTCCAATTCAACTTTCTCGCCTTTTCTTTTTTAAATATCAAAAATTTAGTTAACGGCTTTAACTTTTTTTCTAATTTATTTATTTTTTCTTCTATTTTTGATGTTTGATGTTTGATGTTTAAAGTTTTCCCCCACCCAATCTCCCCCATAATTTCATACAAATCCTTCTGTATTTCTTCATCCTCAACTATCGATTGCAGTTCATCTAATGTCCCAATCGCCTCAAAAATCCGGTCATCTTTCTTCACCCTCCTTCCCAAAATCGAACTATATCCTTTATCACCAGTTTTTGTTGTAATACTCATTATAATTTTTAATTTAAAATTTTTAATTTTTAATCAATTTTTAAATATAAATTAATTAATTTTTAAATAATTCGTAATTCTTAATTTTTAATTCGTAATTAATGCAGCTTTAGCTGCATTTTGAGTAGCCACAATAACTATTACTACATTTAAAACACCCTTCCTCTGCATGAAGTGGGCTACCGCAATCGGGGCACGAGCTAAATTTGCTCTCAGTGGTAGCAATCTCTGATCTAATTTTTCCCAACAAATCTATTTTTTCCTTTTCTTCTTCAAACATTTCTAACTGTTCTCCTTTAGAAATTTCTAGCAATGCTTTCCCCACTGCATCAAACATACTCAATGTCGCATTATTTCCCAAACCCACCTTTTGCCCACACGATATTCCCACCAACTCGTCAGCTACCTCCTGCAAATTAGCTCCATATTTAAGCGACAATGACGCCAACCGTCCTGTCACTTCTGCCGCCCCCGCCATATAACCACCCGATTTCCCAAGATTCACAAACACTTCCACCGGCCCATCACCCTCCTCAAAAAATACCGAAGTATAGACCTTTCCTGCATCACAATTTTTACGCAATCTCACCCCCCTCGCCGCCTCCGGAGTACGTTTTTTGTTTTTTGTAATTTGTTCATTGGAACTTGTTTGGAAATTGTCAATTTGTTTTTTGGAACTTGCCACTGGTGCAATCACCTCTTTTTCCCTACTCCCCGATCTATAAATCGTAATCCCCTTTGTCCCCAAGCTATATGCCAACAAATAGGCCGTCCTTACATCTTCTACCGAGGCAGTTTTAGGAAAATTAATAGTCTTTGACACCGCGTTATCCGTAAATTCCTGAAACGCCGCTTGAATTTTAATATGCCACTCTGGAGTAATTTCCAAAGCTGTTCGATAAACATTTTTTATATCATCCGGCAATTCTGAAATTCCCTCCAATTTACCCCCATTTTTAACAATCTTGTCTAGTAACACTTCACTATAAAGGTCTTTCTTTTTTAGTTCTTCCACAAACACCGGGTTCATCATATATAGTGTTTTTCCTTCAACTGTATTTTTTTGATATCCCAAAGAAAATGCTGGTTCACAGCCCGAGCTGGCATCGGCCAACATCGAAATCGTTCCCGTTGGCGCAATCGTCGTTAACGCCATATTTCGTGGTTTATAATTTGTCCCGGCAAATACTGAGACACTCCAAGCCGGAAATTCTCCCCTATTCATGGCCAATTCGACAGTAGCTTCCTTACTGGCTTCATCAATAAATTTCATTATTTTTCTCGCCCACAAAACTCCATCCTCCGAATCATAACGAATCCCCATTTTAAACAAAGCATCGGCAAAACCCATCACCCCCAAACCAATTCGTCTGGTTTTCGACACCATATCGCGAATTTTTTGCACCGGAAATTGATTAACTTCGACCACATTATCCAAAAAATGAATTGATTCTTTCGTCACTCTTTTTAATTCATCCCAGTCAAAACTATTTTCGCCAACAAATTTAACCACATTAATACTTCCTAGATTACAGGCGTCATAGGGTAAAAGTGGTTGTTCACCACATGGGTTAGTGGCCTCAATTCTACCTAATGCTGGTACTGGGTTTGATCGGCTATCATTCATTCGATCAATAAACACTAGTCCCGGATCGCCGTATTGCCACGCCAATCGAGTCACTAAAATAAAAACTTTATAAGCGTTTAATTTCATGGCCACTAATCCAGTTCGAGGATTGACCAACTCATAACCTTCTCCCACATTAGTCGCTTTAGCCCATTCATACAATTTTTTTGTCAACTCTTCTATCTCTCTTAATCTGGCATCCAAATCTCGATTACCCTCAGCCATTCTAATTTTTTCAACTATTTCTTCCGGTATCGAATCGTCAGCCACAAATTTTTTATCACTCTCTATTGTCTCCATAAATTTATTGGTTATGGCTAGGGAGATATTAAAATTCGTCAACGAATATTCATCCAGTTTCACTACTGCAAATCGCAATACATCGGGGTGATCTACTGACAACATTCCCATATTTGCCCCTCGTCGCACTCCACCCTGTTTTATTTGCGAAGTCACATCGTTGTACGCCTGCATAAATGATACTGGACCCACCGTCGTCCCCCCAGAAGTCGCAATATAGTCACCATAAGGTCGTAATCGAGAAAATGAAAAACCAGTTCCACCCCCACTTTTATGAATCTTGGCCATATCGGTCATTGTTTCCAAAATTGATTCCATCGAGTCATCAACTGGCAACACAAAACAAGCCGACAATTGCTGATGTTTTCTGCCGGCATTAACTAAACAAGGAGTATTGGGAAAAAACTTTTGCTCAGCTAAAAGATCATAAAAAGTTTTGGCCTGAGTTTCGACTTCAACCTCTGTCTTACCAAAACGACTATCACCCAAAGCAATATTAAAAGCCACCCGCCAAAAAATATCTTTTACCGATTCTACCAATTTACCATTCTCGTCCTTCATCCCATACCGGGTCTCGGCTATATATTTGGCATTTTCCGATAATTTTGGTTCCATTAAATCATTTATCATAATTATTTATTAAATCTTTAAATTCGTTAATATTTTTTATATTTTTATATATCGTCGCAAATCTTATGTAGGCCACTGGGTCAATATCCTGCAATTTATCCATCACCATCTGTCCAATTTTTTCCGAAGGAATTTCGACACTTTCCCAATTTAACAATTTCATTTCCACTTCATCCACCAACTTCGACCTTTCTTCTTCATTAAGTTTCCAACAGGCCTTTTCAAAACATCTCACCAATTTTTCCCGCGAATAATCTTCTTTACGCCCGTCTTTTTTAATAACTCGTAGTTCTATATCCCCCACTTTTTCATAAGTGGTAAACCGCTTATTACACTTCAAACACTCCCGCCTTCGGCGAGTTGATTTACCTTCCATCGCTTCTCGCGACTCGAGTACATTTGACTCATCAAAATTACAATAAGGACACAACATAAAAAAAATTTATAATTTTTAATTTAAAATTTACAATCAATTTTTAATGTTTTAATTTCAAAATTTATAAATTTAAGAATTATAAATTGATTAAAAATTAAAAATTTTAAATTGTAAATTACACTGTCTATAGTGTCTGTTTACCATCATAACCGCCACCCCTAGCCATGTCAACTATCATTTAATAGAGCAAAAATATATCACTACCAGTCAAATCCCCTGTTCACATTTTGTGTTCAATTTTAAACGCAATGCTACTGCGGAACTTGTTTATCTTGAAGATTTTATATTAAAAGCAGCGTTTTCGATTTGCGCAGCAGCGCTGGCTATTTTCGAAGCCGACGAAACCATTTCACCAGAAGCTGTTAAGATAGATTCTCCTGTTGATGCTAGATTAGCAACATATCTGCCCAACTCACCTACTCCTTTTTGAAAATCTCCAATATCTTCACCAAAAACTCTCTCAGTATCACGAAAATGCAAAGCTGTTTCTCCCATGACCTCCGCTGTCTTTCTATTTGTCAAAGACGCCTCTAATTGCATTGTTGAATTGTAAAGTTGAAACGCCTCATCCTCACGATCGTCATCAGCCAATTGCTTGACTATTTCATAATGTTTAGTAATCAATTCTTCGGGACTCATTTTTTCCTTGCTTGCTTTTTCTCTCAAATCCATTAATTGTAAAGCAGTTGATTTTTCAGCCATATTTATTTAATATAAAAAATAATTCTGTTCAATTCTCTCTCTCTTTGTCCAAAGTCAATTCTTTGCTACAATACAACCATGCACAAAGTCATCAGTTTTTTTCGTGAAGTCAGGGCCGAATTCAAAAATATCACTTGGCCCAAAAAGGATACTTTAATTCAGCTAACTATTGTGGTAATATCAATCTCAGTCATTGTCTCCCTTATTTTAGGCGGATTTGACTATATATTTACTCAAGCTTTAAATTATATTGGTACCAAGCCAGTACCTCAAATAAATACAAACATATTACCAACTGAAGCCCCAACACCAGTGTTTACAGTTGCACCAACTAAAATTATTAATAAAACCAAATAATAATGCCAAATAATTCAACCAAAACCAACAACAAAGAATTTATCTTTGCTTTAAGTCCCACCACCCCATCTATTGACGCTGCTTGGTATGTCATCAACACCTACTCTGGTCACGAATACAAGGTTATCGAAGCCCTCAAAATCCGTATCAAAACCATGGGTTTGCAAGACTATATTTTCCAAACCATTGTCCCAATCCAAAGCAAAATGGTCATTCGCCGTGGATCCAAAATTAAAACCATGGAAAAAACTCTCCCTGGCTACGTCTTCATCCAAATGATCGTCACCGATGACTCGTGGGTTACCGTCCGTACCACTACCGGTGTCACCGGTTTCGTGGGTATCGGTGCCAAGCCCACCCCCATTTCCCAAGCCGAAGTTGATAATATTATCAAAACAGTTGAAGAAGATAAACCAAAATATCAAGCCCCCTACGCTATTGGCGATCTTGTGAAAATCACCAGTGGTCCATTTGCCGATTTTATCGGCACTATTGACAGTGTCGACCAAACCAAAGGCAAGCTTCGTTGCCTAGTTTCCTTTTTCGAACGGGAAACCCCGGTCGAAGTCGACTTTTTACAAGTTACCAAGGAACTATAAACTAAATTACAAATAACAACAAACAATTTCCAAACAAATCACAAATAACAAATCCCAAAAATTTGTAATTTGGAACTTTAGAATTTGGAAATTGATTGGAAATTGTAAATTTGTAACTTGGAAATTAATTTATTTAAAAATAAGTATGGCCAAAAAAATTAAAGCTATCGTCAAATTAGCACTACAAGCCGGTATGGCTAACCCCGCTCCTCCCGTCGGTACCGCTCTCGGACCTCATGGTATTAAAATCATGGATTTTTGCAACGAATTTAACGCCAAAACCGCCGATATGAAAGGTTCGTTAATTCCAGCAATTATTACCATTTTTGAAGATCGTTCGTTTGAATTTATCATCAAAAAACCCCCAGTTTCCGACATGATCAAAAAAATCACTGGTATAACCAAAGGGTCAGGTACCACTGGTCGGGAAAAAATTGGCAAAATTACCGATGCTCAAATTACTCAAATTGCGGAAAATAAAATTGTTGATTTGAATACTAAAGATTTAGAAGCCGCCAAACGCATGGTCGCCGGCACCGCCAAATCCATGGGTTTTGAAATTATTAATTAAAACAAATATGCCAAATGGATTATCTACACAATTATCTGCAGAATATCCAAATCTCGAGATAACTATTAAAGATATGAATTTTATTGATCAATGTGGACTAACAAGAAAACCATGCCTAGCTTTAGTAAGGGTTCGTGGTGGCAATAACACGCAAGAAGATGGTCAACCAGTAATTGAAGCGTTTGAACCAATACCACCTTTTTCTTGTCGCAATGGATGTTCAGTACCAACCACAAGTCAATAATTATTTATTAAACAAAAAAAATGAGCAAAACTACTCAAGAAAACAAGGCCAAAAAAGCCAAAAAAGAACTTGTAGTGGAAGTTCCAGCAGAAAATGCTGAACAAAAGGCCGTTGACACTGAAGTAACAACTTCGGTCGAGGAAACCACTGAATCTGTTACCAAAAAAGCATCTCGTGTCCGAGGTAAAAGATACGTTGCCGCCCGCAAGAAGTACGATATTAATAAATTGTATTCGTTGTCCGAGGCAGTCGAACTAGTCAAATCCACTTCCCTTTCCAAATTTGACGGCAAAATCGAAGCCCACATTTTAGGTCTCGATACCGGTAATATTGGTGAAATAATCTTCCCTCATTTAGAACTAGCTACCAAAAAAATTGTTATTTTAAATGATGCTATCTTGGCTGAAATCAAAGATGGCAAGGTCAATTTTGATATTCTCATCGCCACCACCGTCACCATGACCAAATTACTCCCCTTTGCTAAACTTTTAGGCCCTCGTGGACTTATGCCCAACCCCAAAAATGGTACCCTGACTGACAAACCTGAAGAAGCTTTAAAGAAATTATCGGTCGCCAAAACCATGATCAAGACTGAGAAAAAAGCCCCAGTCATTCACCAAGTTGTTGGTAAAGTTTCCCAATCTACCAAGGAAATTGTCGCCAACGTCAACGAATTAATCAAAGTTGTAAAATTTGTCAAAATCAAAAAATTAGTTCTCTGTGCCACCATGGGTCCAGGAATTAAATGTGTCGTTGAAAAATAAACAAACCACATAGGCACACGCCATGGCGTGTGCCTACCAAATATTTTTATCCGCCATCCGGCGGATATTTTTTATGATATAATAAAAATCTAATTTAACCCTCCATGTCCAAAATCAAAAACAAATTCCATTGTGGAATTGATTTTGGAACTACCAACTCTTCCCTCGCCATTTCTACCAACAGTCAGCCAATAGTTATCCCCATAGACAGGCAAAATCCCAACAACAAAGTTCTCAAATCTTTAATTTATTTAAACCCCAAACAAGAAATTGCTCTTGGCCACGATGCCATTAATCGTTATTTAGCCGATTTAAAAAACCTACCCTCTATCCCCCTTCGTGAAGAATATACCGGTCGTAAAATAAAAACTTTTGGACCATCAGGGTATGGTGGTGCTGGACCAGTTATTTTTGTCCCCGAAATCGTCGAGGTTGACGATAGCGGTCGTGGTCGTCTACTTCAATCACTAAAGTCAGTATTGACCAGCTCAACTTTTACCGGTACCAATATTTTTGGCAAATTTTATACGCTCGTTGACCTTTTAACTTTGTTACTTAAAGAAATAAAAATCAGAGCCGAGTCGGAAATCGGTCACACACTTACTCACGCCGTCATCGGCCGACCAGTCAAATATGTCGGTACATCTGAAAATAAAATTGCCCTCGATCGGATGCAAACTATTGCCACCAACGCCGGTTTTAAACATGTCGAATTTGAATACGAACCCGTCGGTGCCGCTCTCGATTATGGTATTTCTTCCACTTCTTCACAAAAAATTTTAGTCTACGATTTTGGCGGCGGAACTTTAGATATTTGTATTATGGAACTTCCCAGCAAACAAATATTATCTGTCGCCGGCCGTGGTTTGGGTGGTGATTTACTCGATTCCCATTTAGCTCTAGCCAAATTAGCCCAACACTTCGGTCTAAAATCAATTATCAATAGCAAAATGCCCTTCCCCAAATATCTCTTTTCTACTTTCTCCTCTTGGTACATGGCCACCCTTCAAAAAACTGTCAAAAACCATGACACCTTAGAAGAACTGGCTATAAAATCAAATCAACCCGACCAAGTCCGCAATTTAATTGCCTTAATTTTTCATGATTATGGTTTCGAGTTTTTCCAAACATTAGATTTGTCAAAAATCGATTTATCAACCAAAACTATCACTGATTTTCTGTTTAAACGACCATCACTTTATGTTAACGAAACAATTTCTAAAAAAGATTTCGAAACTGCCATTATTCCTGATCTACAAACATCACAAGAGTGCATCAACGATGCCTTAAATTTAGCCAATTTAAAACCAAATCAAATCGACAAAATTATATTAACCGGCGGTTCAAGCCAAGTACCAATTTTTATAAATCAAATAAAAAATATTTTTGGTGACGATAAAATCATCACCTCCAACCACTTCACCTCCGTCGCCTCCGGCCTGGCTCTCCGAGCAGAACAATTATTTCAATCCTAACTCAATCATCTTATCTAACAATTCAGGATAACTAATCCCCGCTGCCTTGGCCTCTTTGGGTAATAACGAATTTGGTGTCATCCCTGGTAAGGTATTTATTTCCAAAATATATGTCTGATTATCTTTTACTATAAAATCAACCCGGGCATACCCCCGACCCTTTATCGCCTTAAAAACTTTCATCGTTAAACTCTGAATTTGGTCTCTCAATTCACCATCAATTCCCGCTGGACAAATTTCCTCCGACATCCCAGTAGTATATTTTGCTTCATAGTCAAAAAATTCTTTTTTAGGGATAATTTCAATTACTGGTAAAACTAAATCACCCAAAATTCCACAAGAAAATTCTCGACCTTTTATATATTCTTCCACCATCACTTCTCCATATTTTTTTGCTTCCAAAATTGCCCCATCCAGATCCTTTTGGTCTTTAACTATTTTAACCCCCACGCTCGACCCCCCGTTAACTGGTTTAACCACACATGGAGCCTTATTAGTCAATTTTGCCATTGGTAAACCCTCCGCCTCCATCAACTTCCGAAACATCATTTTATCCATCCCTATTGCGCTGGCCAGCACCCCACATCCACTATATCTTATTTCATTCACCTCCAAAAAACCCTGGATAATACCATCTTCACCACCTTCACCGGACAAAACAATCAATGCAAAATCAGGTTTCCATTTTAGCATTTTGCTCAATTCACTCGGCACATCTACGGCCAAAATATCGTATTTATTTTTATCTAAATTTTGTAAAACTGTTTTACCTGATGACAGTGACACCTCTCTCTCACTACTTTCCCCACCCATCACCACCATCACTTTTATTTTTGTCATAACCGATTTTATCTAACAACATTTACTTTGTCAACTCGAATACTAGCTTTGTTCTTTACATTTTCAAACCAATATGTTATATTAAGTGATGTCCACATATAAAACATTAAACGAAATTACTATCAGTTCCTCAGCTATAGTTCACAATCACCAATATTTTCAGAAATTAAATCCCCAAACTCAAATCTGTCCGGTTGTCAAAGCCAATGCTTATGGTCACGGTCTCATTGAAATTGCCAAAATTATCAACAGGAGTATTAATACTCCATACATCATGGTTGACTCTCTTTACGAAGCTTATGAGTTGCAAAAACAAAAAATAAAAACTCCTATTATGATCATGGGTTATACCGATCCTCAAAATTACTCTGTTTGGAAAAAGCTTCCTTTTACGTTTACTGTCTATGACACCGATTCTCTCCTCGCTTTAAATCAGCACCAAAAAGGCGCCAAAATTCATATCAAACTTGATACCGGCATGTGTCGCTTAGGTATTCAAAAAGAAAATATTGCCCAGTTTATCAAAACTTTAAAAACATGTAAAAATCTAAAAATCGAGGGCATTTTTTCCCATTTATCCCAAGCCGATGACCCTAAAAAAATCACTTTTACTAAAAATCAGATCAAATTATTTAAAGAAATGGTCACCATTTTTGAAAAAGCCGGTTTTACATTTAAATACAAACACATTTCCGCCACTGCTGGTGCCACTATTATCCATGACCCTTATTTTAATTTAATCCGCCTTGGTTTAGGATTTTATGGATACTCCCCTTTTGGCCCCCACACCAACGAAGGTCGCCAACATCGTCTCCACTTACAACCAGCCCTTAACTTTACTTCCAAAATTGCTCTAATAAAAAATATCCACCCGGGCAATCAAGTCAGTTATGGTGGTACCTACATCGCTAAACAAGACGAAACTATTGCCATTCTCACTGCCGGTTATGGTGAAGGTATCCCTCGCGATTTAAGCAACAAAACCTCTTTTATTTTAAAAAATATTCAATGCCCTGTTATCGGCAATATTTGTATGAACATGACCATTATCAAAATTCCCCGAACAGTCCATGCTAAAATTGGCGATACTGTCACTATTATTGACCCTTACTCAATTTATAAATTCTCAAATATACTAAACACCATTCCTTATACAATTTTGACTGGGCTACATCCCTCTACCAAAAGAACAATTATATGAAAAAATATTTTTCCCTCTCAATTCTCTACTACCTCCGTTTTTTTGCCAAACTCCAACTCCTAAAAAATAAAAAAATGATTATAGTTGGCATCACCGGCTCGGCTGGCAAAAGCTCCACTGTTTCAGTTTGTGACGCAGCCTTAAGTCCAAAATTTAAAATAAAAACTAACAACGGCACCAATTCTGAATCAGGCATTCCTCTCTCAATTTTAAATATCAAAGTCAACGGTTATTCCCCTATAAACTGGCTAAAATATTGTCTTCTCGCCCCATATAAACTTCTAACCAACTGGCAAAAATACGATATTTATTTGTGTGAAATGGGCATTGACGGACCTGACAGTCCCAAGAATATGTCTTATTTATTATCTATAATCAAACCAAAAATTGGCATATTTCTCAATGTCAATTTAGTTCACGGCGAATTTTTTAAAGACATAGACAGTATAGGTCTGGAAAAATCAAAACTAATTACCTCTCTCCCCTCCACTGGGTTTGCCCTAATCAACAACAATGACCCAATAGTCGCTAAAACTACCCAAAATACGCTGGCAAAAAAATTTATTTAAAACCTGTTCATATCGATTTTGACAAATTTGCCCCACCTGCCAGTTTTGACATTTCCATCTCTAGCGCTATCAATCTAGCTCAAATTTTTAATATTGATCAACATCAAGCCATAAAAAATATAAAACAAAATTTAACTTTACCTCCCAGTCGTTCTTCCCTACTTACAGGCATAAATAATTCAACCATTATTGACAGCTCCTACAATTCTTCCCCCCTAAGTTGTGGTGAAATGCTTACTGTTTTAAGCAAATATCCCTCACCTAAAATTGCCATTCTCGGTGATATGCGCGAGCTTGGCCTTTATTCCAAATCGGCTCACCAACAAATTTACCGTCTTGCCTTAAAATCATGCGACACTCTAATTTCTGTCGGACACGAAACTACAAAATATTTTGGCGACAAAGCCATAAAATTTTTAAATTATTCTGAAGCCTCAAAATATTTGCAACAAAATCTTCCAAATAAAGCAACTATTTTGATTAAAGGTTCCCAAAACACTATTTTTTTAGAAGAATTGGTCAAATCTATTCTCAAAAATCCAAATGATTCACAAAATCTCTGCCGTCAATCTAAATACTGGACTAAAATAAAAAATAGTATATAAATCATCCACCTATTGTAATGTCACTTGCTCTTTGCTAACATAACAGTTGTGTTATAATAATTTTATGATCAAAGCTAATGGAAACCGAAGTTTCAGAAATAGAAAGGTATCTTGTCAAACTCAAGGATCCAAAAGCTATCAGAAAAATATATGATCGACTGTCTTTACTTCAAGAAATTGGGCTACAAAGCCTATTACAATCAAAAGATGTTATTAAGTTAAAAACTGAAAAAGATTTATATGAACTTAGAATTGATCATCGTAAAAAACATTACCGATTATTCTTTATTATAAAAAACCAATATTACATATTTGTTCATGCATACGATAAAAAAAGAGGTGAAGAAACACCTCAAAGAGAAATTAATACAGCTTTAGTAAAAATTATATAACAAACACACAAAATGAACCTTCTAGAATTAAAAAATAAACTATTAAAGAATAAATCTGTAAAGAAAGTTTTTGAGGGGCATGACATAGCTTTAGAAATCAGTCTAAAAATTACTGAAGCCAGAATTAGAGCAGGCTTAACCCAGTCAGAGTTGGCCAAAAAGATAAAAACTAAACAATCAGGAATTGCTAGGGTTGAAAGCGGTAACAGACTACCCAGTCTAGGATTATTACTCAAGCTTGAAAAGGCACTAAATATAAATATAATTAACACAAGTCATTCCGAAAACAGAATATCATCTACTGACATTTATAAAATAGATTTAGGTAATTATTTCAATAAACTATTAACGTCAAGTACAATAAATTATCAATCATCTTCTACCCCTCAGTCGTCAAATTATTTAATTCAAAATTCAATATGATCCAAAATATATTTTCAGTTCTATGTGAAAGTTCGATAATTGACAAAGATACAAACAACATCACCATAAACAATGTACTTGAACAAATAAAGATTGCTGTTTCGCTTGATGATAGACAATTATCACAAAAAGACTTCCCCATAAACACACCTATAAAATATGAGTTTATAAGTTTATGGAAAAACAATAAACCTAATCCAAAACAAACTTTCGATATTGAATTGGTCGTCTTAGATCCAAACGATAAAATTATCCAAACAATCCCACAAAAATTTAAATTTGAAATTGGAATCACTCGGCACCGATCTATTTTCAAAATATCTGGATTTGTAGCTACAATCAACGGCACATACACTTTCTTAATAAGAATTAAAACAGAGACAGAGAATATATTTCAAAAAGTTGCCAAAGTTCCTCTAGAAGTTGAAATTATTAAGTCAAAAATTAATCAAAAAGAAAGCCTAAACTAACGATTTTCCTAACCTATTGCAATATCCTAGAAAATAACAATCATCATCACTATCCATTCTCCCCAAAACTTGACTTTTAGAAGAGAGAGAGAGAATAACCTCAATATGTCTGAAACTAAAAACAATGTTCCAAAACCATTTTTACAAACCGGTCAGGATTCTACTGCCTTACCAATTGAACAATGGGATAAAGTTAGTAATCAGCTTACACAATTAACTACCCCTACACTTGAGAAAAATTTTTATTTCACTCAAGACGCAGCAGGCACTAAATACAAGATAAATTTTAGTACTGGTCATGATCAACAAGGCCAGACATTTGCCAATATAGTTAAAGTTACCGACCAAGAGATGGCAGATTGGCTAAAATAAATTACTACTACCATTTTCCCAATTTTCCTATATAATTCCCCTTGTCCTACCGAAGACAGCCGGTTTTCTAGAAATAGAATATAATTCCTGCCGAGGCCCCAGCGCTCTACTTTGGTGGAGCCTTTTTTTATTTAAAAAATATGTCTACAAACAAAACTAACAAAATCAACCAAGTTGAAGAAGTTGCTAAATCACTAACCTCGGCCAAATCAGCCGCCCTGTTACAGTATCAAGGTCTAACCGCTGCCGATATTTCCACTCTCCG
This sequence comes from Candidatus Shapirobacteria bacterium, assembly GCA_009885205.1. GTDB lineage: Bacteria > Patescibacteriota > Microgenomatia > UBA12405 > UBA12405 > UBA12158. The sequence goes on from VFLE01000105.1 coordinate 20,559, forward strand.
TGACAAAATTCGATCAAGTGGTGGTCGACTAGAAGTTGTTAAAAATTCATTAATTACCCGTGCTTTAGCCAAAATTGGTATATCTCTACCAACTATTTTAACCGGACCAACCGCCATTGCTTTTTCTGACCAAGACGAAATCGCTCCTCTCAAAGAAATCGAAACCGTCAACAAAGCCAAAGAAAAAACTTTTTTCAAATACGGTCTTTATGCCGGCAAATTGTTTTCCGCCGAGCAGCTGACTAAATTTTTATCCCTTCCTTCCAAATCTGCTCTTATCGCCCAATTATTAGGTGGACTTAAAAATCCATTACAAAGAATGGTCTACGCCATGCGCTACAACCAAACTAAATTAGTTTTAACATTAAAAGCAATAGCAGAAACTAAATAACAAATTACAAATCTACAATTTCCAAACAAATCACAAAACACAAATAACAAATCCCAAAACTTTGTAATTTGAAATTTGAAAATTTGGAACTTGCTTGGAAATTGTAAATTTGTTTTTTGGAAATTAAATTATTATTTATTATTATAAATTTAAAATAAAAATATGGATAAAAAATTAGAAAAAATCCTAAATGACATTGCTGAATTATCAGTAATGGACCTCTCCGAGTTAGTTAAAGCCCTCGAAGAGAAGTTCGATGTTAAAGCTGTAGCAATGTCAGCACCATCTGCTGGCGCAGCCAGCCCGGCAACTGCCGTGGCCGAAGTC
>VFLE01000003.1 GCA_009885205.1 Candidatus Shapirobacteria bacterium
AGCTAAGCCTGCGATTGAAGCAGCAAAAAATGGAAAAACTAAATTTTTTCCAACTAGATTTAAAAAATCATTTACTGATTGGATGGAAAATATTCATGATTGGAATATTTCACGTCAAATTGTCTGGGGACCACAAATACCAGCTTGGTATTGTTTGGATTGTAATCCAAATATAAAAATAAATTTTTTGGATAAGGATAAAAAAATAGTTTCGGGATTTTATAAAGATTTAAAAAATAAATATAGTTTTGAGGAAATAAAAAATGGATTGCAATCATTAGTTGCGCCGGTTGATTGTAGTTTTTCGGTAGAAAATACTGGAAGTTGTGAAAAATGTCAGTCAAATAATGTACTACAAGAAACTGATACTTTTGACACTTGGTTTCTCTCGGGACAATGGCCACTAAATACTCTGGGTTTTGACCCAGAGAATCCGGAAAAATCATCGGAGGATTTTAAATATTTTTACCCAACATCGGTCCTCGACACGCTGTGGGATATTTTATTTTTTTGGGTGGCACGAATGACGATGTTTGGGTTGTATTTAACCGGTGATGTGCCATTTAAAACTGTTCATTTGCATGCTCGATGTACAGATAGTAAAGGTCAAAAAATGAGTAAAAGTAAAGGTAATGTGGTTGACCCGTTAACCATGACCGAAAAATATGGGACTGATGCCTTGCGGATGTCACTGGTTTATGGAATTGCCCCAGCGAGTGATTTTGTGGTATCTGAGGATAAAATTAGAGCACAGAGAAATTTTGTGAATAAGATTTGGAATGCGACGAGGTTTATTATCATGTTAAAAGAAAAAGTAAAAGAAGAAAACTTCAAACTTCAAACTTCAAACAAAGAAGAAAAAGATATTTTAGAAAAACTTAAAAAAATAGTTCAATCGACGACGGATAATTTAAATAAATATCGGTTTGGACAGGCGTCGGAGGATTTATATCAATTCTTTTGGCATGATTTTTGTGATGTTTATATTGAGTCGACTAAAAATAAAGGGCCGGAAGTAATACCGGTGTTAATTGAAGTATTGGTGACTTCACTAAAACTGTTGCATCCATTCATGCCATTTGTAACCGAGACAATTTATCAGGAAACTAAGGAAGTCTTTGGACAAAAAGAAGAGATGTTGATAACGGCTGCGTGGCCTAAATAAAATCTTTTAATTCTGAAAGTAGGGCGTCTTTTGGTTTAAAGCCAATAATTTCGGTGACAACTTTACCACTTTTAAATAATTTTAAATTGGGAATGCTTTGGATAGAATAATCTATAGCTAGTTGCTGGTTTTCGGGTAGATCGGTATCGAGTTTAACGATAGTTAATTTGCCGGATAATTCGGTAGCTAGCTCTTCGAGAACGGGAGACATCATCAGGCACGGTCCGCACCAGGGAGCCCAAAAGTCGACGAGAACAGGTAATTTTGAATCGAGAACGACACTTTTAAAATTGGTTGGAGTAAGGTTGATTAAGTTAGACATGGGATAATTCTACCACTATTTTTATGTTACGCTTAAATATGGAGAGAGATTTGTTGGGGATGTTTGAGCCAAAAAGTATTGCAATTGTGGGGGTAAGTCGCGACCCAAAAAAGGTGGGGGCGATAGTGTTGAAAAATATAATTAGGTCAGGATATGCTGGTAAAATTTATCCGATTAATCCAAATATTGATAGTGTAGGAAATCTAAAATTTTATAAGAGCGTTAATGATTTGCCTGAAATACCGGATTTATTGGTAGTGGCGGTACCAGCAAAAATGGCTAATATAGTTGTGGAGGAAGCGGGAAAGTTTGGGATAAAAAATGCAGTTGTTTTTTCGGCAGGATATAAAGAAGAGGGAGAGGAGGGAGAAATTTTGGAAAACGAACTAAAAAATATTGCACAAAATTATAATATTAATGTCTTGGGTCCAAACTGTTTGGGTTTTAACAATAAAAAAAATAATTTAAATGTGACATTTGGAGCTGATATAAAAAAAAGTGATAGTTTGCGAATTATTTCTCAATCTGGGGCAATTGCGACAGCATTGGTGGATTGGGGGGAAACAATAAATTTGGGAATTGACTCGCTAGTAACTTTGGGAAATAAGGCAGTGGTAAACGAAAATGATATTTTGAATTATTGGAATGATGATGGTTATCACCCAACTGGATTGTATTTAGAATCAATATCGGACGGAAAAGAGTTGATTAATATTTTAAAAAAATATGCCAAAAATAATCCGGTATTTATTTTGAAACCGGGAAAATCGGTAGGGGCGGTGGCCGCTATGATGTCGCACACTGGGGCAATTGCCGGAGAAGATAGTATTTTGGATGAGGTCATAAAAGAATCGGGGGCGGTACGATGTGAAGAATTATCGGATTTTTTTGATTTGGGTATGGCATTTAAGTCGGGGAAAATAGTGTCTGGACCAAGTGTGGCAGTAGTAACTAACGCCGGTGGACCGGCGGTTTTGACGACTGACACTATTGAAAAATATGGGTTAAAACTGGCAAAAATTAATGAAGGAGCTAGAAAAAAATTAATAGAAAAATTGCCCCGAATGGCAAGTTTTGTCAATCCTATCGATGTGCTGGGCGATTCGTTGTCAGCTCGTTTTGGTGAGGCACTGGAAATTGTATTACAGGAAAAAAGTGTTGATAGCGTGGTGGCTATTTTGACACCACAACTAATGACAGAAATTGAAAAAACGGCAGAGATTATTAGCAAATTATCAGAAAAATATCCCCAGCCAATTTTTTGTTCGTTTATTGGAGGAAATAAAATAGCTGCTGGGGAAAATATTTTAAATAAAAAAAATATTGCTAATTTTGATTACCCGGAGAGAGCTATATTTTGCTTATCAAAACTTTATGAATGGTATAAAAATAAGCAAAATATTAATTACGAATTAAAAATTACGAATTACGAATTTAATAGCGAAGTAGTTAAAAAGATTATTAGTGAAGCAAAGAAAAATAATCAAAAAGTACTGAATAATTTTCAATCAAATAAATTGATGGAAGTGCTGGGACTAGATGCACCAGTAGAAGAAAAAGTGGCTGGAGTAGCCGAGGCGATAGAATTTGCAAAAAAGAATGGCTGGCCGGTGGTATTGAAAATATCGGGGGGTGATTTGCTCCACAAAACTGAAGTCGGTGGGGTGGTAGTGGATATCCGGAGTGAATATAAACTGAAAAAAAGTTTTGAGAAGATTAAAAGAGATAATTTTGAAATGCAAATTCAACAACAAATTGAGGGTGGAGTGGAAATAATTTTAGGGATAAAAAGAGACCCAAATTTTGGGCCAGTTTTATTGTTTGGAGCCGGAGGAAAGATGGCAGAATTAGTTAAAGATAGGAATTTACGGTTGTTGCCGTTGACCGAGGATAAGGTAAAAAGTATGATAACCGAGTCTAAAGTTTATGCGTTATTAAATGGTTTTAGAAATGATAAGGTTTATGATTTGACAGAACTTTATAAAGTGATTTTTGCCCTAGAAAAATTGATGATAGAAACTCCAGAAATTGAAGAAATAGAAATTAACCCAGCCATCATCACCCACGACAAAACTTTTTGTGTGGATGTGAAAGTGAAGATTTAAATTTGGCGGTGTTTTTTGGACGAAGTTCGAACATTTTTTGAACAAAATCCTGAATAAGGAGGTCATCCCCGCCGTTGCACTCCATGCGGATTGCCAACCAGCAAAAAAATTTTCTTTATTTATTTTTATGTGTGCGCGCCGAAATTTTAATTCAAAAAGGAAAAGAATAATTTTTTGCTGGGTGATTTCAATTCTTTCATGACGGCGGGGACGACCGTTATTTGTAATTGCTCGATTATGACGGAATTCCTCCCCCCAACCCCCTCCTTCCGTCATACTCGAGCAGGGATGAGGATTGTTTTGGGGAAAACACCGCTCAATTGTTTCGATTGTAAATCCAATTAATTTAGGTATCATTATAGTATCAATAAGAAAACCTTTATATTATATTCTATATACTATAATGTTAAACAATTGTACAAGATATGTCAAATAACAAAATCTCAGAAAACATAAAAAAACTAAGAGCCAAAAAAAGTTTTTCACTTGAAAAAATAGCCAGACTTGCCGACTTATCACTTAACACCATTGTCAAAATTGAAAACGGAGTCAACCAAAATCCCACCATCGAAACACTCATTAAAATCTCCAAAGCCCTCGAGGTAGGGGTTGATGATTTGTTGAAATAAGTGATTCAAAAAATCCATCCTACTTTGGGATATATAGTAAGACAGATGGTATTGATAACAGCATTTTTATAGAAGGCAACAATTTAGAATTTGATTACAATATAATATTGGTGCTGTCTTTCACTTTTAGTGATAATTTAAACCAAAAAGAGCTATAATCGGGCTGTGATAATAAGTGATGATCAACTATCAAATTGGACCAATCCTCCTTTCGAAAAAGAAGAAGATATGGCAGAAAGAGTAAGGTTAACTGTAAAAAACGCCATTAATCAACATCCTATTTTAAAAGATTTGTCGATTAGAGTTTTTGCTAAGGGGTCATATGCCAATAATACAAATGTCAGAAGAAACTCCGATATAGATATTGCCGTTGAATATGAGGGTTTGATCAACCTTAAATATAGGGATGGAGTTACTTTTTCTGATACAGGACTCTCAATATATAAAGGTATTTCTGAATACGATTTTAAAAATTATTTGAGTAATGTACTGGTTTCTGAGTTTGGAAATAATTTAGTAGATCGCTCTGGAAACAAGGTGTTTAAAATTCGAGGGTCGAGTAAAATTTTAGACGCGGACATAATTCCTTGCACTACATTTCGTTTTTACAACACCCGGGACTCTAATGATTATTGGCAGGGTATCCAATTAATATTGGATATACCAGACGGAAAGGTTCACTATAACTACCCTGATCAGCATCATGAAAACGGGATGTCAAAAAATACAGAGACAAAACTACGATACAAAAATGTAGTTAGAATATTAAAAAATCTTAACAATTTTATGGCCGATACCATGGACAAGCCGAAATGTCATTCTTTTATGATTGAGTGTTTAGCACATAACGTTCCAACGAATACTTATTTAAGGGAGACTCCATGGCGAAACCTACTTAGTCAAATATGTCTTGAGGCGTGGACATATTTAAACAACATTGAACCCATCGAAGAAAGTGAAAGGTGGCTTGAAGTAAACAAAATTAAATTCCTGTTTCATGACGACCAAAAATGGACACGGGATGAAGCTAAACAGTTTATTATTGATGTATATAACCTAATTAAACAACCATGAAACAATCAGACATAATCAATAGTTCAATATTTATTTTTGCCACTTTCATTTTTTTGATTTCATTTTTTACGGGCGAATCTATCAACGACAATTTGTTTCGATGGACTTCCGGTGCATCTAGTGCAGTGGTTGTAGTTTGGTACATTTATGAAAAGTGGATATGGAGGTGGTTTATTTTTAGAACTATTTCTGACTTTTCAGACGTTCCAAATTTACGAGGAACTTGGAAAGGGGAAATTAGTTTTGTAAAAGATGTAAAGGGCAACAAAGGGAACGCTGAAATTTACACTTCTATTGATCAGACATTAACAACTATTTCAGTAAGATCATTTTTCAAAAGACCATCAGAATCCTATTCAGTAATTGCAAAGATCAACAAACTTCCACCAAATCAAAGACAGTTGATATTTTGTTATAAAAGCGAAGCCCCATTTAGTAAAAGAAAAGATAATCCCCCTCACGATGGCACTTGTATTCTTAATATCACTGGTAAATATCCTTATAAATTATCGGGAAGTTATTTTACTGAAAGAGAAGGTGCAGGAATTGTTAAGTTAACCAAAAGGAATCCTTGCATAACTGAAACATTTGAGGATGCTGAACAACTAAGATATAAAAAGGAATATAAATTTAAGTAAAATTTTTTGCCACTTTATATATATCGCAACAATTTATCGTATAATTCGTTAATCAACAATTATGCCAACAAGTAATCTTACAAACGCAAAAAACGCAAAGAATGATGAATTTTATACCCAGTATATCGATATTCAAAAAGAACTTGAAGCGTATTTAGAATACAATTCAGATGTATTTCGTAGCAAAGTTATATATTGTAATTGTGATGATCCTTTTGAAAGTAACTTTTTTCGTTATTTTGTACTTAATTTCAATAAGCTTGGGTTAAAACAGCTTATTACTACCAGCTATAAACCATCACCCGTGGCAAATACTCAGTTAATATTGTTTGGTGATGACAAAACCATACCAAAACTAAAAGGTCGACCAAAGATAACTGCTAACAAATTTATTATCAACGAAGTTCATGATGTGAATGACGATGGTGAATTTAACTTAAAAGATATTGCAGAAAAATTAAAGGCAAACAAACACAATGAATGGTCACCGTTAGAAGGTGACGGTGACTTCCGCAGTGAAGAATGTGTGAATTTACTAAAACAATCAGATATAGTCGTTACAAATCCACCGTTTAGTCTATTTCGTGAATACGTGAAACAGCTTTTTGATTACAATAAAAAGTTCGTTATCATTGGTAATAAAAATACAGTTACTAACAAAGAAATTTTTCCACTTATTAAGGAAAACAAAATGTGGGTCGGTACAACTAGTTATAACAAAGATATATTATTTATTGCACCTTCAAATGCTGATCTCAGTAAAAAACCAAAAACAGCAATTCGAAAAGTTGACGGTATAACGTATTTACGATCGCCATCTGTTTGGTTTACTAGCTTAGATCACGGCCGACGCCATCAGCCATTACCTCTTATGACGATGGAAGAAAATTTGAAGTACAGTAAACATAAAGAAATTAAAGGTAAAAAAGCATATGATAAATATGACAATTACGATGCAATTGACGTGCCATATACAGACGCTATCCCCAGTGATTACATTGGTGTAATGGGCGTCCCAATTAGTTTTTTAGATAAGTATAGTCCTGATCAATTTATCATTTTAGGATCTACTCAAAGAGGATGTCATGATGAAGTACCTGACACAAAAAAATATGATAACTATTGGGAAGTGAAACAAGATGGTAAGAAAACTGGATCGTCGGGCGGAAAAACAAATGAAAATGGAAATTTGGTTGGAAATGACGGAAAGAAAAATTATTTTGTAAATAATGAAGGGAGAACAATTCAATCTGCTTATTCTAGAATTTTTATTAAACATAAGAAAAAATAATATGGAAACAAAACTCAAAACTAACATCACTGTAAAAGACATATGTGATGGATTCATTTATAACGAGCTTGAGGGCAAAGGACTGTTTGGGTTGTCCGGTAAACTCACTATTCAACCTGAGTATCAACGAAATTATATTTATGCCTCCGATGGCGGAAAAAGAGAGATGGCTGTTATTGAATCAATACTCAAAGATTACCCAATTGGCTTGATTTATTTTAATAAAGTTTCTGAAAACAATCTAGAAGTTTTGGATGGACAGCAACGGATCACCAGTATTGGGCGTTTTGTAACTGACAAATTTGCTATCAAAGATGAAAACGGCATGGAACAATATTTTGGTGGTATGGCTAAAGATAAGAAAATAAAGATTTTGGAAACAAAATTGCTTATTTATGAATGTGAGGGTACGGAAAGTGAAATAAAAGAGTGGTTTAAAACTATAAATATTGCAGGTGTACCATTGAGTGATCAAGAGCTTTTGAATGCGGTCTATTCTGGACCGTTTGTAACACTCGGCAAAGAGGAGTTTAGTAACAGTCAAAACTCCAATATTCAAAAATGGAGTGCATATATCTCGGGTAGTGCCAACAGACAGGCATTTTTAGAACGAGCACTTGACTGGGTAAGTAAAGATAATATTGGTGATTATATGAGCCGTCACCGTTATGACAAGGATATTAATGAGTTAAAAACTTATTTTAATAGCGTAATCGATTGGATATCAGGAGTATTCACTGATGTTGAGAGCGAAATGTGTGGATTAAAATGGGGACAACTATACGAGCAATATCACAAAAAATCTTATGATCCATCTAAAATATCAATCGAAGTACGAAAACTTTACTCTGACCCTTATGTGAAAAGTAGAAAAGGGATTTTCGAATATATCCTAGGAGGTGGCAATGATACCAAATTACTTGAGATAAGAATGTTTGACGATGCAACTAAAAAATCAGTTTACACAATACAAACCGCAAAATCCGAAACCAAAAAAATTTCAAACTGTTCTCATTGTGCAATGGGGCATGATGCAAATAAAAGTAAAATTTGGAAATTGGACGAAATGGACGCTGACCATGTAACTGCATGGAGTAAAGGTGGCACAACTTCAATTAAAAACTGTGAAATGTTGTGTAAAACGCACAATCGAGCAAAGGGAAATCGGTAGAAATGATTAAACAAAAATGATTAATATATTTTCAATTCTCCAATGAATTATATTTTTGATTTTGGTGGAACTTTAGTTGGGACACGAAAGACACATGAAGAAATATTTGAAGATTATCGAATCAAAATTGCCAATACGATAAATGTTCCAATCGAAAAAGTTAAGATAGCTCAAGAATTAATGGATAAGCAGAATCCCGATATATTTTCTTTTGAGTCTAGAATTAAGATGACAAATCTAGAATTAGAAAAGCAAGCTCATTTTGAATGGTTTGCTGGAATTATTGAGAGACTTGGGGTAAATGTTAAATTGCACTCTAAATTAATAGAGGATTTATGTGAGATGAGCATGACTAGAATTGAAAGATATCTTTATGAAGACACACTTTCATGTTTGGCACAACTTAAAAAAAATAATCATCGACTTTATATTCTTAGTAACGGTCTTCCATCAAGAAGATTAGAAATTCAAAATATTGGATTAAGTGATTATTTTGACAAAATATATGTTTCATCAGAAATAAGTTTGGAAAAACCAGCAAAGGAAATTTACTGGTATGTGTTAAATGACTTGGGATTAGATCCTAAAGATACCACATTTATTGATGATCAAATCGACTGTGTTGAAGGGGCTAATATGGTAGGGATGAATGTATTTAGAATTGTCAGAAATGATCATGAAATTGCCACAAAGTGGGACACAAAAACACTCTTGTCAATATAATATTCAAACCTTTGATACATCCACGACTGGCTAACATTTTTTATATCGTAGGTATTGGACACTAAAGAATCACAAAATAAATCACAGGCAATACTTAGGCATGAAAATGCTGCCCAAAAGAAAAACAAACCATCAATATTTATTTTATGTGGGGCAAACTTGTTATATCCCTCAACAAATTGTTTAAACATATCTACATCAGGCAGATAATCTCCGTTTTTTGTCGACCAACACACTGCACCATAAGCAACATCCATAATTAATGGACCATAGCACGATAAATCAAAATCAATAATAGTGGGGATTTTGTCTTTATTAAAAAGGACATTCGCCGTATTATAGTCATTGTGAATAATTCCACAGTCAATTTTTTGTTTTTCGGCTATATCAAAAACTTTTTTAACATTTTTGATAAAATAATCGCCATTGACATATTTTTCAGCAATAATATCTTGATTAGCTAATACCCTTTTGTATTCAGTAAATATAGTACGATTATTTTGAATATTTAATTTAATTTGTTTTGATACTTGATGAAATTCATATAAGGTCACTCCTGCCTCATAAACAAGTTTTGTGTTATTTACGGTCGGAATATGTTCAATGAAATCAAAACAGGTTATGGGATTACTATTAAAAAGTAAACAGTTTTTTTTATTAGCAGGGAAAAATATATTTACTGTCCTTGCGTTATTTTTTCTAAGTTCACTCATTAACTCAAATTCCCATAACAACTCTTCCAACTTTTTATTTCGACTAATTCTGGCAACTTTTTTTTCACCAGAGGTTGTTATAAAAGAATAACTATCATTATCAACACCTTTTTGAATAAATGAAGGTATGTTTTTTGGATCTGCAAAATAGTTTTCTACTAGAAAATTATGTAGTTTTTTCATCAATAATTGAGGCGCAAATGGAACTAAAAATATCGGCATGATGTTTCCAAGTAAATTTTTCTGTAATTGTCTGCTTTGCCATTTTTTTTATTTTAGATAGTTCTGAGTAATTGTTGATTATATAAATAATTTTATTTTTTAACTCAAGAACGCTTCTCGGTTCAACTAAAAATCCATTTACATTATTGGTAATAGCTTCTTCATTACCGTTTTTTTTAGTGGTCAAAACTAAACCATTGTAGTACATACTTTCTAAAACTACATTCATAAGACCGTCTCCTTCATGAGAAGGGAACACACATAAGTCGGCACTATGAATATAATCAAGTAGGTTTGATTTGAACCCCTCTAACACTACACTTTGTTCAAGATGATTATCTGATATATAAGCTTGTATCTCAGTCAACATTGGACCAATTCCAAAAATGTGAACTTTATATTTGGCAATGCCATTGCCAATAAGCTTGACAGCTTCTAAAAGAGTTTTTATTCCTTTTCTTTCGATAAGTCTCCCAGCAAAAATTATATGAAATAAATCATCTTCAAAATCAGGTACCAGTGATGGTTTTGCATTTAAATCTAAACCTTGTGGCAAGATTCCTCTTGAATCAATTTTTTCAGTTAATCTATTATTCCATTGGTCAACAGTATTTTGAGAAATTGATATTAGGCCATCGTATTGTGCCATCATCGCTTCACGATATTCCGACTCAGTTGTAGGATATCCCAAAAGATATAGTAGCGAAGGAATTCCTTTTGGTTTTACTATGCAGTCTGGTAAGTAGTAAGACAATATTAAGTCGGGCTTATTTTTGTCTAAATATTTATATACTAGATTATTAAAAAACAAGCTTTCCGCATCCCAGCGATATCGATTTGTCCCTGGTTCAATTTTATATAAGTGGATAAATTTCTTGGGAATTGGTATCTCGTAAATATTTATCTTGTTGTTCTCGCGGACGATAGACTTAAATCGTTCGTAATCTGGAGATAGCGGTAAAACAGACTTTGTCGTATATAAATCAAAAGAAATATCTTTAATAATTTTAGTCAAATGGATCATTGATTCTAAAGGAACTCTTTCTCCTCCTCCACTAAAATAGGACAGGCGTGGTTGAACTATAGATATTTTCATAACAAAGAATTAATTTGATCAATAATTAGTTCTCCATTTGGATTTTGAAGAATCATAACTTTACTCTTTAATTCTGAAAGAGGAACAAATTGTCTCTCAATTACTTCAAAACGATCTTTTTGTGGTATAAACTCTTTTTGAATATTAAGATCTGCGAGGTATCTTAATTGTTGGAATTTTGATACAACTTTATTATTGTAAGTTAGTTTAACGACAATTGACCCCAAAAGTTTCATGTTTTTACAACTTATTTGTGCCTCTTCATCAAGCTCACGATTAATGCATTCTTCGGGCGTCTCGCCCAACTCACAGCCTCCTCCTGGCAAACTAAAAAAACTTTCGTCATGGTCACGAACAATACAAAACTTGTTTGTATTATCTTTGCAAAATGTAAATACTTGAGTCACAGGAACATTTGGTAGCTTTTTATTCGGGAAATAATTAAAACTAGTCTGATGTTTTTTTTCATCAATAAACCGATAAACTTCTTGCAAAATTTCATACATTTGGTTGTTATCATTTCGTTTTTTCATTAAAGATAATGCTTGGCTACGCCGAAATATGCCTCGAGTTTTTGTCTCTAGTGGTGTCCAATTTTGATCAACCTTTGATACAAAGGAAACAGTAATCGGAAGTATGTTTACATTTGGATATTTGGATGGAACATTGCTTTTTAAATTTGTATTTAAAATGTAACCTATCGTTTTGATACTAGATCGAATAATTGCCACACCAGCTTCTTCGTTTGACTCTCTAATCAATGTATCTTTATAATTTTCGCCAATTTCCATGTGACCTCCTAGTGGATTCCATTGATTGTTTTTATCAAAACAAAGTACCAAATCACTACCAATAAATGTAAAGGTAAAAGGAGTCGTTATTGGATATTTAGACGGTAATTTTTTACTAGGAAAAAATTGAAATACAGAATTTCTTATTTTATCTTCTATCTTGTAAAGTGAAAAATTGTTTATAGTTTTTGGCATATTAATTTGTTATAAATATCAGTATTAAGTTTATGTTCCTTTAACTGTTTCTCTAAAGATCCAGAACGAGAAGGGTGATTGATGTGGTATACACTTGTGGTTAATACTGGAATAATAAAGTTACCACCTGCAATTGCTCGAGCTCCAAAATAAGCATCCTCAAGTCCCCATCCTGAAAAATGATTACTAAATCCACCCGCTAAATTAACAATTTCTTTTCTCATACTCATATTGTGACCAACAACCATAGAAGGTAAATCAAAGCATCCATTTATCATCCGACCATACCCAAAATGTTTAAATAAATTTGTTTCACTTAATAATTCTTCCGTACCTTCCTCAACTGTTTTGTTTGGCCATCTAATATCTTTTTCAATTGATCTTGAAATTCGCTTGTCGTTTAAATTAGTAGAAACTGCCAATCCTTTTTTAATTAAATTCAAATTATTCAATTTGTTGTCAGGTTCAATATTTTCTTTAAAGGATATGAAAATAGAATTGGGTATCATTTGCAATCTAATTGAATGTTCATATAAATAATTTTTTGCCAAAAGGATATCTGAATCGATAAATAAAATATGATCATAAATACTTAATTGATATCCCATATTTCTTGCTACAGACAGACCTTGATTTTGTTCTAGTCTTATTACCCTCGGTTTAAAAGATAATTTATTTAAATGAGGTTTCAAAATATTAATCACTTGATTAGTCGAACAATCATCAATAATTACCACATCTAAATCTTTTATCTGTTTTTTATTAAGATCCTGCGACTCGATTGAATAAAGTATGTTAATAATTGTTTCGTCAGAATTATATGAAGGTATAACAACCGATAGTGGCTTAAAATAATAACCATTATTTGGTGTGATTTTATCCGAATCAAGTCTAGAATTTATGATATTTTTAAAATATTTATCATAAATACTATAGTCATTTGATTTGGCTGACATTTTGTGTGAAATAGTAGTTATTCCCGAAAGTAGGTCAATCGCAAACCTATCAGTATACTTTTGTATTTTAGGGTTAGGTGAATTCAATTTGTTAAATACAACATCCGATGGAATATTTTTCTGAGAAATCAAGTTGTCTAAGTTCTCACTGTCTAAAAATTTCTCACTATTTACCTTTAGGATGCTAGAAACTTTTGATTTAAAACTACCATTGATCATTAGCAAGTCACCAAGAATCGTGTTTAATCTGAAACTAACTATTAACTCCTTGTTTTCGTAAAAATCCAGTTGAATTATTTCACTGATAGTAGCTTTATTTAACCCAAATTGTTTTAAGATTTTAAAAAGGAATTTTATATTTTTATTCTCAATCCAAATATTTGAAGTCGACTGTAGTGATGTTTTTTCACGGCCACGCAAATAGCATTTATTATTTATAAATCCTATTTCAATTGACTGGTTTTTAGTTTTAAAATAAACAGCTAAATTATAGTTTATCTCTGGAAGTGAAAAAGATAAAAGTAACTTTGAGATAATCGATTTTCGTGTTTCTTTTTTGGTTAGATAATATAATTTAGCCATGATTTTATAAAAGTATTATAGTCTATTTAAATAATCTATTTCTCGAACCAATATTTCTTGTGTTTTTTGTTTGTTTAAAAAAGTTGCCGGAATTGTACTTGATTGCCCATACTCAGGCTGTTTGTTTTCAGTTCTTTTATTGTAATAATCCCAGGACAGTTGAACCAAACCTCCAACAGGTATATCTATTAAGCCTTTTTCAAAATCGTTAGCAATGACATCCAATTCTCTATAAATTGCAAACGGAGCCCCGTGTGTAATAATAATAGGTTTAAACTTAACCCTCTCAAATTGTTTTATATCATTCCCAAGTTTTAAAGCTGCTGTGTAAAGTCTAATTGCTTGTTCTTTGTAACATTCACCGGGAATTTCAAAAGTATCAAGTAGTTCAGGATATTTTAAGCGACCTTGGGCAACAGAGTCACCAAACTTGTAAGTCAAATCATGATTTTCGCCAAAAGTTTCAGCCCAAAATATCTTCCAGGCATTTTTTAATGGTTCAAAACGAGTTCCCGATTTATAGCACTCAGGAAATTTTAGTTGTCCCTGATCCAGCTCTCTGATATCTGGATTAACCACCATTCTTGTTTTAAATGATATATTTCCTTGAGAAATTCCTTGTCTTAATATGTTGGTTGTTTCTGTCGCTCTAGTTTTTGGAGATGAGATTAAAAATATCCCACGATAACCTTCATTTACAGATTCTTCTCGCAACTTACAACCAAGATTAAATGCAATTTGATCCTGCCCCTTTTCAAGCGGATTATCTGTGCCATGATTTACAAGATCATCTGTGTCTCGTAAATGTCTAATAACTGTTATGCCTTCAATTTTATGTAACATAATTATTTTAAACTTTCGGAATTGGTGGGCAAATAGTTAAAATATCTTTTAACAAAATCAAACTTTTGACCATCAAAATTAATTTCATAAACATCGGGGTAAGATAGGTCGAAGAAAAAATCAGGCGAAAGATTAAATTCACGAATCATAAATTCACTCATAACCGTACCATGAGTAGAAATGACTATGGATTTATTAATATTCTTTAAACAAACATTGGTTAAACATTGCAAAAATCTACGGTTTGCTTCATCTATGCTTTCACCACCAACATATTTAAATTCAATATTTGTTTTGATATTTTTATGAAAAGTCTGGGCATTGCCATTGTATTCCAGCTCCTTTAACCCAGGAAGTTTAATAATTTTTTTATTTAATTTAATTGCCAAAGGAGTAACTGTTTCAATTGCTCGAGGTAGATTTGAACTATATATCTTGTCTATGTTAATTTTCCAACTATCTGCCAATTGAGTTGATTGTATTTTTCCAGCAGTCGATAAATTTATATACAAATCAGAAAGTTTGTTTTGGTAATTAACAGAACAATGTCGAACTAGAAACACAGAGGTAACCATGTAGGAATTATACTATCCTATAAGATAAATTTCAATTAGTTAGATCCCAAAACAATCCTCATCCCTGCTCGAGTATGACGGAAGGAGGGGGTTGGGGGGAGGAATTCCGTCATAATCGA
>VFLE01000178.1 GCA_009885205.1 Candidatus Shapirobacteria bacterium
AAACCAAGTATCAAAAGTATCAGTTTCTTGTAAAATGTTTTCAGATTTACACTTGTCGCAATGTCCATTATTTTCTACCGAAAAACTCGAATCAACTGGTGCCACCATCGACTGTAATCCATTTTTTATGTTTTCAAAACCATAACTACTTCTTAAATCTTTATAAAATCCTGAAACTATTTTTTTATCTTTATCCAAAAAATTAATTTTAATGTTTGGGTTACAGTCCAAACAATACCAAGCGGGGATTCGTGGCCCCCAGACGATTTGGCGGGATATATTCCAATCACGGATATTTTCCATCCAATCAATAAATGATTTTTTAAAACGTACAGGAAAAAATTTAACTTTTCCTGATTTCGCCGCCTCAATTGCCGGTCTGGCTAATTTATCAATCTTTACATACCACTGTGGCGCTGTAATTGGCTCTATTGGACGACCACAACGATAACAATGCCCCACTTCGTGCGAGTAATCTTCAATTTTTTCCATTAACCCTGCTTCTGTCAAATCACTTATTACCATTTCTCTTGCTTGAGATGGGAATAATCCTCGATATTTTTCTGGCACATTATCGTTAGTCTTGCCATCATAATCAAAAATTCTGATAAATTCCAAACCATGTTTTTTGGCCATATCGTAATCTTCAGGACTATGTGATGGGGTTACTTTTACCGCTCCGGTTCCAAATTTGATATCTATCGTTTCTTCCCCAATTATCGGTATTTCTCTGTTTACCAAAGGTAATATTATTTTTGTCCCAATTAATTTGGCATAACGTTTATCTTTAGGGTTTACCGCCACGGCCGTGTCCCCCAGCATAGTTTCTGGTCTGGTTGTTGCCACTGTTATTGGTCCATATTTGAAGTACCACAAATGCGAATCCACGTTTTTATGATTTACTTCCAAATTCGAAAATGCTGTGCCGCAAAAAGTACAATAATTTACAATTTTTTCATCACGATACACTAAACCATCATTATAAAGTTTTTTAAATACTGCCAACACGTTTTTGACAATAGCGGGCTCCATACTATAGTGGTATCGACTCCAATCCATGGAAAACCCCAACTTTTTCATTTGGTACATGTTAAGTGTTCTATTTTTTTCTACAAAATCCCAAATTTTTTGATACAAAGTATCTCGGTCAAAATCGAAACGCGATTTATTCTCTTTTTTTAAATTTTTTTCAAACACAAATTGAGTTTCTATTCCCGCATGATCGCCTCCGGGTAACCACAAAGTCGGATCACCCATCATTCGATGATATCGTACCAAAATATCTTCGATGGTAAACAATGCGTGACCCATATGCATTGGGTCATTGGCGTTAGGTAGGGGTAAAATTATCGAGTATGGTTTTTTAGTCTTGTCAATTTTTGGAGTAAATGCTCCCAATTCTTCCCATAGCGAATATATTTTTTCTTCTTCCGTTGACAAATAATTCTTTTCCATGGGCTATTTTACCATCTTAAATCTTATGTTCGGGATTATCTTGCAGTTTTGGCTGTGCCAAAAATATATTATAGTCCTTACTTCCTTTTTCGTAAGCCTTGTTTATCATTTCCACCCATTTATTGGCGATACTTAATTCAATTTTTTTAGTTCTTTCAATTATGTTAAACCAAACCATTTCAAATCCGTCATGTTTAAACCCTGCATATTTCCATTCCAACATATCTAATAACATCGCCACATTACTCGCCAGAGATACCACATCTTTTTCTGTCTTATTTAACTCAATCTCATTAATATTTATTTCGTCTTTTACCAATTCTTTCATCGAATTAGCTATCTTCTTTTTGGCACTTTCTGCCTCCTTTCTAATATCAATTTTCCAAAAACTGGCAAAACTTGGGCTACCATAAGTAATATCACCCAAAACCACACTTGCCCAATCTTTGATTAAACAATATCGCAAAATTTTTTCTACATTTATATCTAAATTTTCTTTTTGTTTTAAATAATCTGATAAAAACATCGCTATGTTTGTCATCATCCATGAATGACCAGCTATCGATGAGTTTAAATCCTCTGGCACACCCATAAACAAATTACCTGCTGATTTTTTGACTCGATTTAAATTTTGCAAAATTTGTGCCAATTTAAATGTATTATTCATATCTATATTATACTCCCTTTTGTAGTATCATCACCCATGGATTATTCACAAGCATCGCTTGATAAACACAAACAATTTAAGGGTAAAATAGGCATTTCTAGCAAATTTGGACCAGTTACCACTCGTGAAGATTTAAGTATTGCCTACACTCCTGGTGTGGCTGCTGTTTCAAAATTACTGGCCAGTAATCCAGAAGAAGCCTACAATTATTCCATCAAATCAAATGCTGTCGCTGTCATTTCTGATGGCTCGGCTGTGTTAGGTCTGGGCAACATTGGTCCCCTTGGCGCTCTGCCAGTTATGGAAGGTAAAGCCTTATTGTTCAAAGAATTTGGTGGTGTTGACGCTTATCCCATTGTCCTAGACACTCAAGATCCAGATGAAGTGATAAATATTGTCAAAAATATTGCTCCTGGTTTTGGCGGAATTAATTTAGAAGATTTTTCTGCACCCAATTGTTTTTATATTGAAAATAAATTAAAAGAAATCTTAAATATTCCGGTGATGCACGACGATCAACACGGTACCGCCATTGTCGTTCTGGCTGCCCTAATTAATTCATTAAAATTATCAGCTCGCACTCCCGAAAACACCTCAGTTACCATAGTTGGTGCCGGCGCCGCCGGTACTGCTATTGCCAAACTATTGGTACTTTTTGGCATCAAAGATATTTTAGTATTAGACACCAAGGGTATAATTTCCAAAGACAGAACTGATTTAAATGATGCTAAAAAAGAATTTTTAAATTTTACCAATCCTCAAAATTTGTCGGGAGACCTCGCCGTTGCCATGACAAGTCGTGACGTTTTTATTGGCGTCTCCGGCCCCAATATTTTAACTGCCGATATGGTCAAAACAATGAATCAAAAACCAATTATTTTTGCCATGGCCAATCCTACTCCAGAAATTGACCCTCAAGTGGCTCGTGACGCCGGAGCTTTTATTGTCGGTACTGGTCGTAGTGATTATCCTAATCAGATTAACAACGTTCTCGCTTTCCCCGGTATTTTTCGTGGTGCTCTCGATCATCGCGTTACTAAAATTACTGACGATATGAAACTTGCCGCTGCTCACGCCATCGCCAATTATCTCCCCGAATCCGAATTGTCAGTTGACAATATTATCCCCAGTCCGTTGGATAAAGGGGTGGCACAATGCGTCGCCGCAGTCATCAAATAGTTTGATTTTTATAAATACTTCATATATAATATAGGCTATGAAATTAGATTTACCTTCCACTGGCGGTAAGTTTGCAAGATTAGACGATAGACTCATCGTTAGTGCTAGTGACCCTCATCGCTATTTTTTAGCGGAACTTCTAAATGATTCTAGCATAAGGGTGAATTCTAGTGTGAATCCGAACACCCTTCTAATTGATAACATTTTAACTCTCTTTTAAATGCCTCGATAGGGGTCTCATAATCGAGGCATTTTCTT
>VFLE01000006.1 GCA_009885205.1 Candidatus Shapirobacteria bacterium
TCAACAACAGGAGCAGGGGGGACAGTGGTCTTCTCGTTCTTAGATGCGCGTACCATTCTAAGGCTATACAGTATATTACATTCTTTTTTTAAGTGGTTTAAGACATAAATATATTTATCATTAAAATTGCCAGATGATATATCGAGTCCAAGAAAAGTTTGGCTGTTTTTCTATTATATTTTTTGTAAAATAACGCACAAAATATTTGACCTTGTAAAAAATGCTTTCCTTAATGAAATCATTTTCCTAAATAAAAGTTAAAACATTACAGATTCATACAACCAAGGCATATTTTCTCTTGCGTCTAAAGAAACAATGGTTAAAGCGGATAACAAATGGAATGCTCCAAGAGACCTATGCTCAGCATCAATTCCAGTAAAAATCATATCTTCCATTATATCCAACGATCGTTGTCTTATTTCGTCGGTTGATAAATTGTTGAAATATAAAATGTTATTGGTTATGTTGATAAATGGATCATATAACGGGCAAATTTTCAGTTTCACATTAAAAGACATTTGCGCTCGGAAATTCCAAATATCATATAAGCATCTACAAAATCTAATATATTGTGGCTTTTCCAAGCCTTCAAACCAATGGGGCTGCGTATAAAACCCGATTTGATCGATTTCCATAAACAAATCTCGAATTCTGTCGTGAACGGGCTTTAATCTAATGCCATTCATTTTATTAATAATTTCGGTCGGATCATACTGCATTGCATTTATGCGAATATTGGCGTTTATATTGTTGCTCGAAATATTGTAGGTCGCTGATTTGGGGACGTGATTTGGCGTAACGGGTGTTATTTTTTTGTTATGGGAGTTGTTTATTATATTATTCAATCTAGATAACGAAAAGATATCGGGGACAATTTTTTCCATGGATTCACGATTATATGGATTTTTAATTTTTTGCGCTTTATTGTTCTTTAATAGCTCTTTCAATGAGGACAAATCGAAACCATATATAAAATCCCCGGGTCCCCTATAACTAAAGAAAAGGTTTGTCGGTATGTTTTTCAAAGGTTCCAGTGTAAAAAAGTCTGTATCATTTACGCACAATGATCTGTCCAAGAGCGCGGGACCGCTAAGTTTTATGGACTGGCGAACAAAATTCCCTCTCAGTTTTTTCTGCAATAGAAGCGCCAATCTATCTTTCCAAAACAAACGAATGATTCGGCAAATTAAATCGTTTTTTTTGCCGCTCATTGAAAAATCATAACTCACTTTTATTTTTTTCATTTCTGCGTTTGTACAAGTGGATAATCGATGAAACGAAATATTGTTTTTGTACCATTTTATTATATCTCTTAAATCAGCGATTTTATATTTTTCTAATTCGTGGCTTTTTGAAAAAAACTGCTCGGACGTTAGCTTAATTGGTTTAATATTGACGACGGGTGGTTCTTGGATTAAATCCGCGTTATCGATGAATACGTTTTCTATTTCATTTTCAATAAAAATACGTAATGGTCTAGATAACATTTTCTATATAATATTCATATTTTTTTATATCTATTTCCTTCTCTTGCTAAGTAAATTGCCCCCCCCCATCGGTGGATTATTATCTTTCAATGGCGTAAAATTATATAAAAACGCATCCGGTTATTATTCAAAAGTAGCGCAAATGTCCTTGGATATTGTTTCGAAATACATACGCATGTTTCCTCATAAATCACGCAATTATGTTGAAATCGGCGCGGGCTATGGAACGCAGATGATCCCGGTTTCAAAACTTTTTCAAAAAACGTACGCATACGAGCCAAACAACGCCATATTTCCTAAATTAGTTGAAAATGTGGCTTCTTCTTCGTGTTTGTCGATAGAATGTTATAATTTAGGCATTCATGAAAAACAAGAATTTGGAAGGATTGACGGCGCGACGCAAAGATTTAGTATTGATAGAAACGGCGATGTTTTATTCAAGCCTCTCGACCAAGAATGCTTGGACAAGGATATAGAATGCGTCGATTTTTTACATTGCGACGTTAACGGTGGAGAATGGTTTGTTCTAAAAAGCGCCGAAAAAATGATACGTAAATGGAAGCCGCTAATTCAGTTTCAATCGAGTCAGATCTCGGTTCATGCTTACGCCATTTTTCCAATGTCCTGTATTTCATTTTTAACTTCCCTTGGATATAGAGGGTTTGATAACTCCGATCCAGATCGTTATGCAATGTATTGCCCCAATGATACACATAGCGTTATTCCAAGAACCATCTATACATTTTGGACGGGACATAATGAAATGTCGCAAAATAGACGTAATTGCTTGGATCAGCTCCCCCTTGTCACGGAAGCCAATGTATTATTGATTGACGTGAATAATTATAGAGATTATATTTTGCAAATTGAGCCATTGCATCCGGCATTTGAGTATTTGTCAGAGACACACAAAGCAGATTATTTGCGTACCTATTTTATGCATTTTTATGGAGGGGGGTATACAGATATAAAATATACAACGGGATCTTGGAAAAACTCGTTTGATGAAATGTCGAACACTTCTGACAAAGTGATTTGTGGATACAAAGAGATTGGTCCACATGGAGTTCCCGTAATGGAACTAAGGGAACATTGGGAGGATTTGATTGGCGGGGGATGCTATATATGTAAACCCAATTCTATTTTTACACAAAACTGGTATTCTCGTATGGTCGAAATCTTGGACAAAAAACTCGATCTTTTGAAAGCCAATCCATCGCGATACCCCCAAGATTGTAGCGAAGATGGTCAGGGATATCCTTTGGCATGGCAAGAGATTTTGGGCCGTATTTTTCATAGAGTTTGTTACGAAGAACGTGCGTCAATTTCGCAAAGTTTACCCATTTTGCTGTTTCATAGTTATCGATAAAGGGAACAACATTTTTCTATAACTTGGCTTTGTCGAAAATCAAAAATTTTCACAAAAGGGTCTGTTTTTTATGATTTGGTCGATAATATAAATATAAAATTGATTTAAAGATTTGGTTCTATAAAAGAGTATATATTCCCCCGTCCCAGTCTTAGTAAAATGTCTTCCGCCGCCAAGCCTATCGTTCTTTCCGTTGCTGATTGGTCCCCTTCCGCGAACAAGTATATGCCTCCCAAGGTAAACGAGCGCGGAGGGAAGTCCATCAATCTCATCAGCAAGCAAACAAATCGTTCCCTTCACATTTCGAGTCCAATGATGATGACTTGGGGTGTTGCCGATTTCATTGGTGAAAACGGCGAGTCGGATGGGAAATTTAGCATCTCACTTAACTTTCCAAATGAAGAGTACAAAAAGCCTTCTACAGACGCATTCCTTCAGAAGCTCAAGGATTTTGAGAATCAGATCCTTGACGATGCAGTGAAGAATTCCGAGCTCTGGTGGGGCGAGGAGATGTCTCGCGAGGTATGCAAGCATACATTCTTTCCATTCTTGAAGTACACAAAGAATAAGGACACCAAGAAGATTGATCTTACCAAGCCGCCATCCATTCGCGCAAAGGTCCCTAATTATGACGGGAAGTGGGCGGTTGAGATTTACGATACCAAGGAGACGATGCTATTCCCTGTTGGCGAGAATGAGGCAAAGAAGAATCTGACGCCTGTCGATTTTATTCCGAAGCTCAGTCAGGTCGCCTGCGTTCTGCAATGTGGTGGAATTTGGATCGGCGGAAAGGGGTGGGGTCTTACATGGAAGCTGATCCAGTGTGTCGTCAAGACGCGCGAGGTAGTCAGCGTTTATGGAAAGTGCCACATCCAGCTTTCTCCGGAGGATCGTGATGCGATCGAGGGACAAAAGATTCCCGAGGATGACGGCGATGAGGTCGATGAGGAGATTACGCCCAGCGCGGTGGATCCTCCCGCAACAGTATTCGATACTTCCGCCGCGGATAGTGATGACGATGTTGAGGAGGAGCCAGTCGCCGTAGTTGCTCCGGTAGTCAAGAAGATTGTAAAGAAGGCAGAGCCTACACCTTCAGTTGCGCCTTCAGTCGAGGAGCCTGTCGCAAAGAAGAAGACTATCATTAAGAAGAAGGCACCGTAAATAATGTAAAAAGCAGGGTAAGTTAGAAAAATAAAAAATAAATATTTGTATTATTTTTTATTTTTTCATCGTTTTCCGTTTCGTTGATTTTCCTTTTGTCGTTTTTTTGGTATAAGCAGGAGGAGAAGAAGAAGAAGAAGAAGAAGACATATTTTTCAGCTTCACTTCGGCAGTGCCATTTTTTCTATGGAAAACGGTGATAATATCGGGATATGTTTTTTTAAGATACTCGGCGGCCTTTTTATTCATTTCTAACCGATCCTTTCCAAGTCCGCCATCAGCATTGAATTTGGTCTTGGTCGTTATATTGTTATATCTAACTACTCCACCATCTTTTTTAAAATATAAAATGGATTGTTCATAATCCTCTTTTCCTTCTGATCCGACAGAAGGTTCCAAGTCTTTGGAATGACGATTTATAAATCCCCGCAAAACGCCTATAATAAATTTAAGTTTAATAGATGTATTGGGTTTCATAAAAAACGGGTTGCGCACAGGGTATATTCCCCAAATATAAAGGTTATGTTTTTTGAGATCAGAATACGCGTCTTTGAAAAACTTGTCTACGTTTTTTATTTTTACTAATTTTTCGGGACCTTGCATTTTTTCAAGTTGTTCAACATCATCGTCGATCGAAATGACATACTGGTTTTCGGGAAAATGTTTTACAATAAATTTGCGCTGATTTGTGATCCCTTTTTCTCCTACAATTATTTTATTATATAGTTCGACCGGAACCGCCTTTTCATAATTCGCTCGTTCCTCTGCGTTGGCGACAAAAATGAATATTTTTGATTTAGGCACCCCTCCGTCTTTTAGCGTTTTTAATGATTTTTTTACAATAACTTCTTCGCGCTTATATGATGGGATAGCAACTACGTAATTTGCCATATAATATATATAGATATAGATATATTATATATATGCGGTCGTGAAACCGTATTAGCGGTTCATCATTTTTTTAATTGTTTTGTTATGCGTTTCGAATGCTTTTTTCGACCGACCCCGAGTGTTTTTCCACACTTTTTCTCTCAAATAACACACAATCGATAAACGCACAGCGTCCTTTGTTTTTTTATGTATGGGCAAATTCGCGTGGGGTTTATGAACATCCATAAATAAAATATCCCCTTTTCGAACGTCTACACCAATTCCATATTGCGGAAAACATGTTTCCCCTCCGGTGTATTCCCCTTTGTCGATTACTGCTAAATTCCCGAATCCGTCCACATCGTCCCCTTTATCTGTATGTATAGAAGTTTGATAGTTTACGTTTGTAGTGACAGTTGTAAATGCAGTCCCCGGAATTTTGAACTGTGTTTCGTCTGCCTTGACTTTCTGCTTTTTGTATTTTTCTGGAATAAGTGATTTATACAATTTATCGATTTCTTGGATTAACGGAAGCGTTTTATTATATTCTTCTGGAAAGTCCATATTGAATCTACATTGTCTCGCTGTTAATTTTGGCGTTTTGTTTAGTTTGCGGAAAATAAGTTTTTGTGATGGAGACCATTTATCGAAAAATCCGAAAACATTTGACATAACTTTTGGATTGTCGTTTAAATTTCGATTTTTACTTCCCGTTGCGTTGCCTCGATTTGAACTCACATTTTTGGCGAATTTTATGATATTTTCATAAAAAATCTGAATATGCTGTTCCGATAAAGCATTCTTTCTATAGCGCAATAACAATTTATTATCTTCAGTGTAGACATCCGCATCCTCTCGAATAATATTAGGAATATGGGGCGGTTTTAAAAAAGTATTCAAATTTTTTTCCATTTTGGCGTCATCATATTCTTTCCCCACATGATATTCTGTTATTCCATTCTTTTTTTCTTTCTTGATTATCATATTATATTATACTCACATTTTTTCTTCATTTATATAGAGTAATATGTGCGTAAATATCCCCCTTCTTGGTTACATCATATATGTCATTTACATTTATTTGCGAAATTCCAACTCCGATTATTTGGATAATCTGATTCTGTGTCATTTTCAATTTATTCTTGGATATAAAAAACGTTTTTTTACCTAAATCGACGATTATTCCGTCTTTTGTCCACACGTCATCAATAGACGCCTCTATTTTTACGTGAATGTTGTTGTTTTCGTCTAATTTTATAGCGTCGGTCAAAATGGGTACGCACTGCACATAGAGTTCTCCTCCCAAATGATCATATATTAACTCATGGTGCCAAAGGGGGATTATATATATTTCACCGTCTTGGTTCAATCTGTACAAATTGTTTTCAAAAAGATCGTCTATAATTGGATTCAATATAATGCATCCGTCGTTTTGGGTCTTTTTTGAAAATGATTGCTCTACTTTTTGCAAAAACTCTTCGGATATATATAATATATCGCGGTGCGCTTTTAACAAATCATATATTTTGGCAAATATCTTTTTATCGAGTTTTTCTAATAGAGCAATCGCCTTGGGTTCATATTTCGCAGATATGAATTCTACGACTGAAAAAAATATTTTCGACTTGATATCTTGGAATGTTTCTGATTGTAAAATTGGCGTCAAAAAAGAGAATAAAATGTCTTGATATTTCCCCCCACGAGCATTTTGATTCGGTTGATTTGACTCGTTTAATATTTCATCTACCTCGTCTGAATCTAGATCGGCATATCCAAGATTAGTCATTAAATAATCATATGCATCGGTAATTTTGCGAAATTCTTCTGTGGCTGTTTGCGAAGGATTTTTATCTGGGTGACATTGGAGTGCTCTTCGCCTATATTGTTTTTTTAACAATTCTTCGGTGCATTCATCTGTTACTGAAATGCATAACGTTGTGCATGCGTTTGTATATTTTGGGTCAATTGACATTTCAATAATGATAGAGTTTCGTTATTATATAAAAGAAAATACTCTCTAAATGATAAATGGGACGATAATTATTGTTGTAATATTTCAAAAATGTGTGCGTTTTTTTGAGTATATCGGAAATATCATTTGACGAGAGACGACCTTCTTCTATAAAATGTGACAAAATATACCAAACGCATTCTATTGCATCCAAATTATATATCAAAATTTCATAAATAATATCGCGAAATTCGGTGATAACAAGTTTGGTTGGTTTATTCATTTCTTCTATCATTGAATTGCAAATGGTATTGAATATATCTTTCGGCATAATGGTATCTGGATTGTACAATGAAAATGATCTTACTTCTTTTGCGTTTAGAAGGCCATTCATTTCAACTTTTTCGTTCATAAATGCTTTGATCGATTCTCTACCATCAGTTAATTTCATTTTTGGATTCGATATTTTATTTTGAAATTTTTGCAATCCGTTTTTCACAGTATCGTTTGTTTTTATAATATTTGGCCTTCTCTCGGATCCGCCAATCATATTCACGTAACACTCTTTTTCGGGGCGCTTTAATTGAATGGGGAAACAATTATTCAATATGCTATTGGGTAAAAAACTTATGTGCTCGGTTAATATAACAAATTTTATTTGTAAATTAAGTTGTGGATGATTATACTGTTGCATGTAGCTATAAAAGATCTCGAGTAATTCATTGTGAATATTATGAAAATTTTTGCAAACAATAATTCCCACTTTTTCAGTCTTTATCGATACAATGTCAACTATCTGTGCAAAAATCTCGTGCCATAAAAATTTTGAATTACATCCAAGAAGGGACATTTCTATTTCGTAGTGAATGTCGCTTATTCGGTACGTGTATTGCTGTTTTTCAGTTTGGATTGTCATTTTTTTATCATATTTTAACTCACTTGGACTGTATTTTTTTAGAATTCGTAATAGTTGAGAATATTTCCCTATTCCGGATGGACCGTACAGTATCAAGTTTCCAAACTGGGAAATTTTTGGGGGGAACTTGCTTATCAATGTATCCAATTCGGGGTGCATATTATATTGTTCTACCGCGTGAATATATTCTTCGTAGTGTGTCTCGTAATATTTCATTCTTATATTGAAAATAATGCAAATATGCTTTATATATATATATTTGCATTGTTAATTTAAGTTCAGCCGTCGGTGGTGTTTGCAAATTCGTTCGAAACTTTCATTTCCATAAACATATTGATAATGGCCAACGAAAAGGATCCTACGATACAAATCGCAAAGGCGAACCTCAGTAAATCATTCATTTGTATGCTATTGTATGCAATATACAAAAACGTGATAAGGAATAAGAAAAGAATTGTTATAAGCGATATTATTTTTACCATCTTTATATTTGATTTATTGTCGCGCGATGTACGCAGATATCCGTATTTTGATACATTTGCCCACGCATTAAGCGATAATAGCGTAACAGTTCTAAAATGTATTGTCGCAATCGGTATCAATAAAAGATAGAGGGGGAAAGAGAATTCTGCGAGATCGACCGTTCCGACTTTTACCGACGGAAGGGTAAATACTTTTCTCGCTCTTTCTTTATCTTTGTAAATATCGAAAAATAGACAAAACATATAAAATACGTGCACCGTAAATAAGGCGCCAAATCCCACGTTTTCCAATTTTTCGGTAAAAAGACAAATAAATGTGAAAATCAATAAGATGGCTAAAAAAATGTATTTAATAAATGGAATAATATTGATCATGGGTTCTACTTTATTTGGATATTATTTTTATTTTTTCAACAGCTCAAAATAAAAAAAGGCGTTACGTACTTTTTACCTATAAAATATTACTACTGTCTACTAAACACATACGGTAAGACGCTTAGAATCTCCCATTGAAACCGAGTTGCTCTAAAATATTTTTCATCATTGTCCCAGCACTATTCGACCTAGGCATAGAACTCGGGTTCAGGAATTCCTTCTACATCATCAATTAAATTGCTAAACATATCATCTTCCTTCTTTTTGTCGCATCTATGCACGTTCAAATGCCGACTTTTTTGGCGATACGTGCCGCCCAATGCTCTTTTCGTTTTTCCATTTGAATGTATCTCTGAACGAGCGATGAGAATATAGTTGTAATACTTTTGCTTGTTTGTAAAAAAACCGTTTTACTTTACACACTTGAAAATTTTACACCGATAAATGAATGTGCAAACGCGGTTTACTATAGAGAATGTTCTTTGTTTATCCAAGTTATTAACGCGACATCGTCACATGTGCATGGATTTTGCTTAAATTTTTTCAAATTGAAAAACTGTGGAGCCTTCATTTTCTCGGTTTTGTAATATACATATGGACCAAACTTTCCCGATCTGACGCTCATGTCGCTATTCAATGGCCTTAACACGTTTTTGTTTTTAGGGATAGGGGGGGGTCTTGTATTGTTTGACGATTCTGGAAGAGTCTCGGGTTCCTCCTCCTCTCTGCTGTTTAAGAATCCAAGA
>VFLE01000219.1 GCA_009885205.1 Candidatus Shapirobacteria bacterium
CAAATGAATAGTATATTTATATTAGTTAATTTTAGTTAAAAACAACCCTTTTTTTTTGCATAAATTTATAAACAGATTCGCTTTTTATAAATTTGAAAATTATTCGTCTTCTTTTCTTTCTCTAAAATATTCCATAATATCCTCTTTAAATTCATCAGAAAATTCGGACGTTGGTATCAAAACGCCGCTTAAATCATATATTACATGTTGAATAGGAGAATATTGATGTTTTATTAATATTTGCCCGCGTTCGGTATATTTCCTATTGATTTTAGAACCATGAAAATAATGACGTATTACTCCAGGAACATACCCTAATTGAAATTTATTCACTTTCGCTTGATATTCCAACATGCTGTTGTTATAATCATCGTAATAGCCCACATTATTCATTAAACTTGCTTTATTGATAAAAGAGAGTGCCATTATATTATCACCCGAGCCTAATATTCCTTTGTCATATAATCCTCCCGCTTTTTCGTATGCGTTTCTTGTCATAGCCCAAGCATAACCCGGATGCCAATAATCAATCCCTTGTCTAGAATGTTTTTTATTTTTTACAAAACTATATCCAAAACCATTAAATAAATTTAGATTGGTTCCGTCTTGGCTCATGTCTGCACAATGACTAAACAGCTGAACTACATCCTTACATCCATTCAATATTTTTAACGTATCTGTGGCCCAAGAATTATTTTCAAATTCAATGTCCGCGTCAATCCAGGCAAACGCCTTATATGTTTTGGGAAGTAGATATTTTACGCCTAAATTAATCATATTTTCCTTGTGCCAAATAGGCGTCTCCGTCTTTATCTGCAAATGGTTCTTGTTTTTTTTATCGGTTATAATAAATTTTTGGTTGCCATATATAAGCTCGACTATAAACAAATTCACATTTTCCTCTTCTTCTTCAAAGCGTTTTACAAATTCTTTCGTTAAAATATACCTTTTTGCGTACAAACATGGGTTCGAAATAGCCACAATTACATTTAATTTTTCTTCGATGGGATTGTTATTCGCTATGGCCAACTTTATTTCGTTGACATTATAATGTATATCATCAATTTTAATTCCATTAATTACAGTCATTCGCGCGTTTTATATATATTACAAGTTTTTTAATTCAGTCAATTTCTTATAAAGCATAGTTCCACGTATATCCAGAAAACGCTCTTCTCCGCGCACGTAATCCTTTCCACAAATTTCGGTTAATAGTTTCAAAATATTTTCTTCCTCCTCGTTTTCGTGAAATCTTGGATCTTCTATATCTTCCGTCAAAAAAAGAAATCTCCCATTGATGACATAGATCGACTCGCGCGCTTTCTTGGATATACGGTATCCGGAATTTCTAATTACATCCAAACATCCGCATAAATCGTTTGTTATATTTTCCAAAGTTACGCAATCAATCCCGCTATTCAAAAACGTATCCGCTCTTGTGGAAATACCCATCTTTTCTTGTAAAAATCGATCAAATCTTTGCAAGCTTGGATTTGTTCCATTTTTTTTTAAAACAAACTCAATATATTCGTTATTTTGCGACGAACTTGACTGAAAGAGTGACTTCAGCACGTCTCCTTTTTTCTCAATAAAATTTGCTGTCTGGTCTATGGCGTTTTCAGATTTATCGAGTACGTCTTCGAGCCCCCCTCCCTTTGTTTCTTCTGGCGAGGAAAGTACATCTAAACCAAGAGAATAAAAAAAAGATACATTATATACATAATCCAATTGCAAATCAGAACGTTTTTTTAATTTAATATTAATCGTTTTATCGGTTTCCGTCACTTCGACCATGTATACAATGGTGCAATATAATATCTAGATTATTTTACCTTTTTTTCTAAATAGTTAAGCAACCCCCCACCGATAAATATCCACATCAGGCTTACGTTCGAAGCACCTTGCAATACACACCACCGCAACGCTGTGCAATGCGGTGTCATTACCATAAACGGCGAAAGAACAAATCCCAGAAATGTCGGCGATGCACACCATTGCGCGTACAAGTGTGCAGATACATAATGTAATACAATCCACATTATGTAGAAATAAATATACTTTCGTGTGGAGGGCGGAATTGCCCAGTCCACCCACGATCGCATCTTGGAAAGGATGCCATCCGATAGTAGGAAATTTTGCGCAACTGAAGACGCCATCGAGTTTGATAATAATACCAATTCGCTATCAGAAAAACATTTCAATTTTATGCAACCGTCATTTATAGGTTAAGCGTAGCAAAGTTGCCCTTAAATCTCTATTGAGACGCCTCTGCTTCGCGTGGGGTGTCCCATTATAAATCTTCAAGGGTGTAAA
>VFLE01000084.1 GCA_009885205.1 Candidatus Shapirobacteria bacterium
AGGACTAAAAACAAAAAGAAAAATGAAAATTATTAACCAAATTCTACTGGGAAAAGCACCCGAAATTTACCATTAAGCCACAATATCCAACCATACTTGCGTTGACAAGTCCATCTAAACCAATTTCACCTTGACATTCATTATTGATGATTTCACAGATAATTATTCTACCCATAAGTTATGGTTAATTTATAATTCTTTTAATTTTATTCCCTTCGTTTCTTCTTTATTATCAATCAATTCCAAATATTTTTCAGTCGTTGAAATTCGTTTATGACCACAAACTTGGGAAACAACATCAATCGGTACTCCCGATTTTAGTTGATAAACAATAAAAGTATTACGCAAATCATTGACCTTTATATCTTTAATATCGGCTTTAGTAAAATATCTATCCAATAAACTTCGAATATTGCGGGCCAACAACACCCGTCCCGTTTTAGTAATAAACACATTTTTCGATTTACTTTCTCCTCTAATTTCCTCCATATATCTTTTTAAAGCCATTTTGGCCGAATTATTTAGTGGTACGTTTCGAGTTGGGTGGCTTTCATAAGTTTCAATCATAACTTCATTATCCTTAACATCGGTCATTTTCATGTTTTCAATTTCTTTGATCCGTAATCCCGCTTGCAACATCAGTTCTACAATGGCGGTAGCCCGAATATCGTTGCGGCAAGCGTCACGTAAAGATCTATATTCCACTGCCTTTAAAATTTTTGGTGCTTCATTTTCATATTTAGGGTGTTTTACTTCTGTTGATGGGTCAATTTCACATTTTCCTTCTTCTTTCAAAAAAGCAAAAAAATTCTTCACCGAATTAAGTTTTCGGGAAATTGATTTGGCCGTATATCCATTGTCAGTCAAATCAGTTTTAAAGCTCTCTATACTTTTAATTGTCACCTCTTCTACTGTTTCTATTTTTTCCTTGGCCAATAAAAAGCGAATTAATTGGTTGATATCGCCTTTATAGGCCACAATTGTGTTAATTGACTTGCCCCCCGAGGACAAGGTTTTGCTAAACTGATTTAAGGCGTCTACAAGTGTTAACATTTATTTCTATTGAAAAATTATCTTATAGTACCATTATTTAGGTCACAAGACAAGCTTTATGATTAAAAACCTAATTATTCGAATTATTCTCGTTTCCATTATATTTTCTTCACTTTTAAGCATCTATCGTCAGGTTATGATTATCCGTTCCGCCCAAGCTTCCCTTACCCAGCTTGAAACAAAAGTATCTAAACTCGAATTACGAAATAAAGCTTTGCAAGACGCCCTAAAGTAGTGCTATACTCAGGACGTTCTTTTACAACATGCGGGGTAGTGTACGGCTGCACGTGAGGCTAGTAGTATGGGCCCACTGAGCGGTAACGCTCATTGCAAACTTGGCTATATCGGTGGACATCCGCCTAGGCGGACAATACCGAGGGAACCCTTGATATTATTTCTTAATATTGGGGGACTCCGTAGAGACTAAACGCCAAGCTCCCGTCTTATCGGGATGATGATATAGTCCGACACTCTTGGTAACAAGAGATTACAGACAGCATAATCTCACAGACCTGGTTCAACTCCTGGCCCCGCAACAAACAAGATTGTCCCTTTCGAGGGGCTTTTTTGTGGAAAAAAATTATCATTACAATTAATTTTATGTAGGAACAGACCCGTGTGTCTGTTCCTTTTTTAAAATCAGCAAATAAGCTATAATTCCATACGATGGCAGGATAGCTCAATTGGTTAGAGCAGTCGTTTCATAAGCGACAGGTTGTGGGTTCAAGTCCCGCTCCTGCTACTAAAATTTATTTTTAAATTTGGGCATGTAGCTCAGCTGGTTAGAGCACCGATCTTATAAGTCGGGGGTCCATGGTTCGAGTCCATGCATGCCTACAAATTTTTTTATTTTATCTCGCCAGTACCAAAACAGTCGCCCCAATTGTCGCCACTACCGCCGCCAATATTTTCTTTTTCAAATCTTTCCTTTCTTTTAATAAAAATACTTCCAGTAAAATTATTATAAAAATAGTGGTATTATTAAGCACATCAATACGCCCTACTTCTCCGCCAATTGAGAGTGCTTTTAGTAAAAACTTTTGATAAAGAAAAAAGAAAACCACTGACGAAATAATCGACGGAATTAATTTCTTTTGAAATTTGCCAAGTTCAGCAATAATTTGTTTCGGTCGAAAAATAAAACTTGCCATTCCCACCGAAAAACACAATGCAATTTGATAAAAATCTGGCGAACTTGACAACACAAAATATTTATCAGCCGTATATGCCATTCCAAAAAATAATCCGCCAAGCAAGGCATAAAGATTATATTTATCAAATTGTAATTTCTTTTGATAATTAACAATTATGATGGCTGAAAAAACAATTACTGCTCCAATAAATTTATAAATATTTGTACTCTCTCCAAACCATATTATTCCTAGAGTTGTGGTAATTACCGATGATATTGTTGCCAAAACAGCTGAAATTGACACCGAATTACTTTTAAAACTTTGATAATAAAACGATCCACCCAAAAAATACAAAATTGCTAATGGGATTAATTTAAAATAAAAATCAATCGATACATTAGGGACAGTAAATCCAAAAGCTAAAAAATATACTAATGACAATATTCCAATCGAGTTCCATACCAAAAAATTATTAGTAATACTGCTTAATGGTGATTCGCCTTTTAATGAAATTTTTTGTGATACATCAGCAATAGCGACACAAAGTAATCCAGCTATAGTTAAGGTGAACCAGTTTATTATCATCTTATTTTTTTAACAATCCCAACAACCCCATTTTTTCCTTAACTTCAACCAAAGTTTCTTGAACTACTTTTCTCGCTCGGGCGGTCCCGTCAATTAATATTTGTTTGGCCAGCTCTGGTCTGTCCTCATAAAACTTTCTCTTTTCCCTGATTGGTTTCAAAAAATTATTTAGGGCCACAAACAATTTTTCCTTCACCTCTTTATCACCCACTGTTCCAGTCCTATATCTATCTTCAAGATCTTTTACCTCTTCTTTATTAGTATTGAATGCCCGATGATATTCAAACACCGGGTTGCCTTCCACCTTTCCTGGGTCCGTTGCGTGTACTCGGTTTGGATCGGTATAACATGATTTAATTTTTTGTTTCAATGTCTCTTCGTCATCCGATAGTAAAATTGCATTGCTTCCACTTTTACTCATTTTTGATTTTCCGTCAGTTCCCACAAGTCTAGCCACTCGGCCAATCATGGCTTCGGGTATGGCAAAAGTATTTCCAAAAGCTTTATTAAAATCGCGGGCAATTTCCCTAGTTTGTTCTATAACCGGGGACTGATCCTCACCAACTGGCACCAAATTTGCCTTAAATCCCAGTATATCGGCCGCTTGCAAAATTGGGTAGGCGATAAATCCCATACTGGCATCTAATTTTTTGTAGACTATTTCTTCTTTCACCGATGGGTTTCGAATGGCTCGGGCATGTGACACCATCGTCATAAAATAGCTGTACAGTTCCAAGGTTTCCGGTATTTCTGATTCCAAATAAATAGTTGATACTTCCGGGTCAATTCCCACTGACAAATTATCAAGGTAAACATCATAAACATCTTTATTTATCTTTTCAAATTTAGTGTAGTCATTGGCATAAGCATGGACGTTGGCCAACAATATATATGTCTGATATTCGTGTTGTAGCTTAACCCTATTTTCCAAAGTTCCCACAAAATGCCCCAAGTGCAACTTTCCACTCGGTGTATCTCCGGTGAGGATTATCTGTTTTGCTTTAATTTGGGTAATATCAACAATCTTAGAATTTGGTATTTTAGACAAATCAGAAGTTTTGTACTTAAAAGTAATTTCCAAACTTCCGGCACCTCCGTATATAAATTCTTTTTCCAACACCTTTTTATCAACAAAAGTTGGTAATCCAGTCAAAAAATGAGCCGCTCCCGAGGGTAGTCCAGTTAACTTTGTAAATTCGTCAGGACTGGCGATTTTCAAATTACTGACCCCTAAAAGTTGTTTAGTTTTTTCAATATTTAGCTCAGTGTCCCCCCGGCGGATTATGGCTACATATTTATCGTCGGCTTTCATTACTAGAGTGGCTGAGCTTTCCGCCATTGGTTTACCCAAAAACAGCATCACCTCGGAAACTTCCTTCATTACAGGGTGCTCAATCAATTTATAGTCAATTTTTAGTGACTCTAACTTTTGGCCATATTCTTGGACTATTTTACCCGTATCAATTATTGTCTTTGTTTCTCTAACCACGTTTTCCAAAGCCAAATCAATTTTTTTAGCATTGGTAAATTTTTGCAAATTATCAGGGATGATTTTCAAATCATATTCCGGGTGACCAGTACCAAGATATATATAATCAATTTCAAAAATAGTCTGATCCATCAATGTTTCCATTGTTGGATTGTACGGTGACACATAGCCTACGTCACATTGGGTTAATTCTTTAACTTCATCACGAGTTATTAATTTCAAGTTATTGATTTTAAAAAGTTTCTTTATTTTTGACGAATCAATTTGGTGGTCATCACGTCGCAAGACTGAAATAAATTTGTCATCTGCTCGGTAGATCAAAGTCGAAACACCTTGCTTGGCCTCAATTCCCAAAAACGCCAACCCTTCCTCAACGGTGGTAATTACTCCATGATGTATTTGCTCAAATTCAATACCACTATTGTTAAGCGCATCGATTGTTATTTTATATTTTGGATATTCCATATTTATGTCTAAATTTTAACATTTAAATTAACTAATAATTATTTCGACTGTTTGGAGTCGCCCCATAGTTTCTTTTTCTGGTTTATAGATTTTGGATAATTTTTCAAAATTAGTAAACATTTCATCACCCAATTTATAATAGGCTTCAAATTGTTTTATTAAATAAGCGTGTGATACGGACAAAGTAACGCTATTATCTGGAATAACTTCAACAACTTTCTCAAATTTATTAATTATTTCTCGGTTATCTTCCAATAATTTGTTTTCAAAAAACGCTTTTAAATACCTTTTTCTTAATACATCAAAAGCATTATTTCCTAAATTTTCAAATTCATTTTTTGAAATAATCTTTTCCAAATCAAACTTTAGTGGTAGTAATTCGTCCACGATTTTTATTTGATTACCAAAACATTTCGCCGTTTCTACACACTGACTGCTTGAAGCGCAAATTATTTGATCAAAAAGCATTTTTGGCATGTCTCTAACTTTGCTGTCTAATTTTGGAAAGGCATTCCCCATTGCCGTTTCTCTAATACTTTCGTACAAAGATAAGTTGGGCAAATGATAGTTGATTTTTCCACTGGTCATAAAAATAATTTTTTTCATTTTGGTAGTGTTGAAATGTTTAACTCAACCAATGGCATATTTGGCAAGTAGTTGCCTTTTGCTGACTGTTCTACCGAAATTTCTCTCGACAATAGGTGATTCATTAACAGAAAGTTTGGTGTGGTGTGATTGACTGCGATAATCCTTCCACCTGAATATTCTCTCATCAACTTAGCAAAAGTTACATAATGTGCCCTTTGACGAAACAAATGTTGCATCCCTGCCTCTTTGGAAACATTACCAATTAATGTTTTAATAAGTGGTAATCTGGCTTGATAATCGCGGTCAACAATCCTCGCCTCATTTCCGCCTTTTTTATATTCTTCGATTAATCGATCATAGCTCAGTTGAAAAACTTGGTTAAAATTTGTCTCGCCAAAAAAATCTAAAAATCGATAAGCTGCACTTTTTGGATAATCTAATCTTTTTGATATTTTATCGACACTAGACTGACATCGTCCAATAAATTCTGTTGAGCTTAAATTTAATTTATATAAAAATGGCAATAAGTCAACTTCAGTATCAGCCAACAACACTAAATGTTGCACATTTACTCCAGCCTCCACCAATTTTTTTACTGCCGGCGGAATCGATTGCAGATGAACTTCTGTGTTAGGTGAAATGCCATCGTTTAGCCCTCGATATGTTGGACGACCTTCACTGTCAACTTCATAATCAGGGCATATCGACGACACCACTTTTAATTCCATTCCCGTCTTTTTTGAAAGCAAAATTACCTCGCTTGTTCTGTTAACCAATCCTTGGTCTTTTTGACTTCCGTTTGAAAGGGGTAATGAGTTTAAGAATTCAGTTGCTAACTCGACAGATATATTTTTTTCATTATTGCCAAACTGACCTCCGTGAGATTTCGGGCACAGTAAATCCTTGTTTTATTGTTAATTCTAATTGTTCTAATTTTTTGTTGTTCATATTTTTAAAATTTAATAATTTAATAAAAGAAAAGTTTAAAGTCACCAGAATATTCGCCATCGTGACGGACAAATTATTAAAAATATTTTTATTAAATATTTCATAGCAGGAGTTGAAAGAGTCGGACTTTCATCATTTGTTTTGGAGACAAATATTTTACCGTTAAACTAAACTCCTAAGTTGTTAAACACAAAAAATCCCCCATCTAGTGGAGGATTAAATTTACAAAAAACTTTGTTTATACCAAATTAAAATCTCCCACCAGCAGGCTTACGTTTTGCCACCAAGATGTAGAGACGTTTAATTTCATAATTAAAAGTATTATAGCATATTGTTTTTATGTATGCATTATGCTATTATTTATACATGAACAATACAATCAACATCTCTCTACCCGCTCAACTCAAAATTCAGGCTGACCAAGCTATAAATGATGGTCATTTTGCTTCATTTAGTGATCTTGTCAGAACTGGAATCAGAAAATTACTAAATAATGACAGGTACGAGCAAATGTGGCAACAAGCCAAAACTGATCATGTAAATAATGATACAAAAGTGTTACAAAATAAAGAAGACATTAATAAATATTTTAACGAGATTGCCTCAAATACCAAAAAGTCAAAATAATTAAAATTTTCCTGCTATAATCCCACCATGTGTTTAAAAGAAGATCAAAACAAGTCATTAGAGCAGCTCGAAGCCGAGCATAAAGCTGCTGCTACCAAAAAGGTAGTGCCAGTTATTCAACTTGTTGAGTTTAAAGAAGGTTTTGTAGAATTACCAAAACCTGTCGCACTAGCTGAGGAACCTATCAAAAGGCCACTATTTTATATCAAAATATCAAGACCAAGAGTCTAGTTCTTAAAATTGATTAAAAATTTTAAATTAAAAATTAAAAATTAGTTTTAATCTGCTATAATCCCTTACCATTTACGTTTTTGTGAAGTAGTTACAGTTAGTAGCAAAGGCACAAAAACAAATTATTTTTATGACCAAGATTGCATCATCGATCAAAGCCGAAGTTAGAACTCTTACCGGCCGCAAAGTTAAACAACTTAGAAACAAAGGTTTGACCCCCGCCACCATCTACGGCCACAATTTTACCCCCATCTCTATTTCTGTCTCCACCATGGAGTTAAACAAACTCTTTTCTCATGTTGGTGAGTCAACTCTAGTCGAAATCAAAATGGGCGACACTATTTTGCCCGTCCTTTTCAAAAATCCCCAGTATCATCCCGTCTCCAGTGATTTAATCCATATCGATTGTCACAAAGTAAATTTGAAAGAAAAAATCATCGCCACTGTACCTTTAGAATTTATTGGCGAATCAATGTCGGTCAAAAACGGCAATGTTTTAATTACAGTATTAGATGAAATCGAAGTTGAAGCTTTACCTGCCGACCTACCCGAAAAAATTATCGTCGATTTGTCTCTGTTAGTTGATATTGATGCTCAAATCACTATTGCCGATCTAAGTGTTGATAAATCCCTCGTCGAAGTCAAAAACGAAGCCGATCAAGTGGTAGTCAAGACTGAGCTACCTAAGGTTGAGGAAGAAGTGGTCGAAGAG
>VFLE01000117.1 GCA_009885205.1 Candidatus Shapirobacteria bacterium
ACATATGGATCGTATTTCGGAATAGGAGTTTCCTGAAATTGGAGCGGGTTATCAACAATTTCAGGAACATTCATAAAACTCCCCGATAAAATTCGTAAATAAAAGGCAGTGGAGTTTATTTCACGATCAATAATTTGTTTAATTTCTGTTTTTATAGCACCGTCACATTTTACCCACGTTATACCTCCTTCAAAACATCCAGATTGAGGGGTCTGTTTCTGATTTAAAATGTCTTGTATTTTTTGTGTGGGGGTTTCACCAACATTGGTAACGAAGTTTAGTTTGCCAAATAGACGGGGTTCTCCTTCGGCGTCTTTTAGATTAAAGCAACCTAAATATTTTTTCAGCGGATTCTCATGAGAATATGTCGTCGCAGCGTTTCTTTTTGCTGAGTCTGAAGAACGCACCGCCATTATTTTTCTATATACTAAATTATGCGAAGAAAATAAATAAATAATGTATGTCCAAAAGTGTATAACAAATGATTCCGGATTGTACGTTGGCTACCGCCATTTATCCTTCCAATAATCCGAATCACGTCGCGCGAACGCTTCAAGAAACCGTCGATTGTTGCCAAGCACTTCTTTCAATTCCCGTTTATCTAGCCATTTATGGAAATAAAGAAACAATCCCCCTTCTAAAAGAAGCAAGGAGAAAACATGGCC
This sequence comes from Candidatus Shapirobacteria bacterium, assembly GCA_009885205.1. Taxonomy (GTDB): domain Bacteria; phylum Patescibacteriota; class Microgenomatia; order UBA12405; family UBA12405; genus UBA12158. The sequence continues at coordinate 666 of VFLE01000117.1, forward strand.
TCGAACAAATTACCGCATTTTACGAAATAGAAAAACACGACCTCTGGTCATTTCAATATATCGAAAAAGTAAGGGAAAATCGCGCAAAATATTGGCCTTCACGTGATTCAAGAAACGACGAGGAGATTCATTTGCTCCAATGCAACAAATCCGACTTTGTGTTAAAAACGATTGCAAAAAACCCATTTCAGACAACCAAATTCGGGTGGACAGATGCCTTTTTAGGAAAAGATACCATTCGCATTTGCGAAAATTATGATCTAAAGGTTCTTCCTCGCATTTTGTCTAAGATTTCGGACAAATTCAAAATCCAGGTTTTAAACGTATGTGACAAGATATACAAAGAGCCGAATTACAAGCGGGAATATTATGAACGCTATCGTTGGGTCGCATGTGGCGGGTTTTTCACATGCGGAATAGAATCGGGGAAAAAGGTTCTACAAAGGCAGCAAGAGATTTTTTTAGAAACGATGAATGCCGGATATGGTCATGGCGAAGAAATGATGTTTTTGGAATTATTGGATGAATTCGAGGATGATATAGAAAAAAGTTATGGCGATTATGGGCAAATGTGGAATAATTTCATCGAACCGACCCGCAATTTGCATTACATCTATTATATGATTTTGCATAATTATTGGAACCATGGATATTATAAAGAATGCTATTATTGTGGAAAGACGTTGTTAGAATCCATCGAATCACATATTACAGATATAACGCCAAATATACATTTGGCGATTCTGGTCGATTATTATAACGCCACGGTTCGATGCGTCCCCGGTGACGCGCCAAAATTGGCGAAAACGATTTTGCACGACTGCGAAAATTATCCGCTTCTAAAAGACGAATTCAATAAAAATCCGGGTTTTTATTATGGCCTTTTTTTAGGGGAAGCAAGGTTCCCCTAATTTCCCTCCGATAGACGAGATGGCCTCGGCACACGCCAACGCCACTTCCCGATGTTCCTTTTGCGTCCCATTCGCCGATCGCAATTTAATATAATGGATCCATGATCGCAGCGTCCCATTCATATACATCCGGGTTTTTGTCATTCCCTCGGGCAAAACCGCACGCGCTTGCTCTTTGGCAATTCCGTTTTTCAAAGCCCATGTATACGCGTTGTGCGCGGTTTCGGAAACGGCATCCTGTATAGTTTCCCATTCGGTTTGCAGTTCGGTATTGGTTGTCTCGATACTGTTTTGTCGATTCTTTTTGTCTTGGAGTCGAGCCTCCCTTTTTACGAAATTCGCATCGGCAATCGCATATCGTTGGGAAAATTCTTGGAAAGAAAAAGAACGATGCCGTAAAATTTGCCGCGCAATATCCCGTGTCGTTTCGATTTCCATACATACAGAAACCATTTCTAGGGGGGACCAGTGATCATTTGCCATTAAATAGCGAATCAGTTTTTCGCCGGTTTCGTTATTTGATTGATTGGCGGGGTTTGATACTCGTGCGCAATATGCGACTATTTCTTGCAAAGATTTCTGTGATTCTCCCGGAGGACATTGTGAATAACTAATAATTTTTACGAAGCAATTTGCCTCTTTTCCGATCGATTGTCTTGTTTCTTCGGCCATTTCGTTTTTATCTTCGAGAAGCCCATTCGCGGCCAATGCGAGTTTGACGTCTTCCGAGTCGAGGGTTGCTGACATTAGTATGAAAATGAAATAGTGTTTATTTCATTTTCGTTTATTCTTATACACTTTAGTAAATAAACCACTCATCATTCAAAATATTTTGCAATACCATATTGATTGTGCGATTTTCTCTTTGTTTTTCGATGTCTGGGATTGTGGGCTTATAGAATCGCCATCTTGTATTGCGGTATCCGTCTCCGTCTTTTTCACTGACGTGAGACAAAGAATTGGGCATATTTTTTATATGTGTGAATACCGCCAGAGTTTTTGTATGATAATGACTGAATTTTCCTGAATGTTTTAACGGAATATAGTTCGGTCCATCCAGATTATCGATATAATACGTTTCTCCTTTCCGAAATTCGTTGAAATTAATTTCGTGCATATTGTTTGTTGTTTATACATAACAAACAAAATATAGTTCAATTTTTACACAATAAAAAAGGAGGGGTTTTAAGGGAACGTAGTTCCCCTAAGCGAATCCTGATGACGTAGTTCCCCGTATTATAAAAGGAGGGGTTTTAGGGGAACGTAGTTCCCCTAAGCGAATCCTGA